>JAKAHQ010000092.1 GCA_021814855.1 Bacteroidota bacterium
TCTCGGAAATCGAGACTTCGTAATTTTTAATCAATGCCTCCTGCCGCAGTCTGTAGTTGATGTAACTGGCAACAATTGCCATCACACTTATCACAAGCACAAGCATTACAGAACCGAGCATGTTCGGGAGAATAAAAATTGCCTTGGTGTTAAATATTATGGAAGCCGCAAAGACAAGGTTATAATAAATGGCGACTATGATTTGGTTGGTTACTTCCCAACTTAAAAACAATGCGGCAGTAAAAATAAGAAGGCTTATTATGTGGGAATTGAACAATAATGTCCTCGGGATTAAATAAATCATTACCCCGAAGGAAACGATAATAGAGAGCAATAAAGCGTGAATCAAAATAACGGGAAATCTTTTACCGATTTTTGTGTTCGAAATTAGCAGCAAACAAAAGGCAATAAAGATCGCGGAAAGCCTCGAAATATAAATTTGTACGCTGAATTGAGAGAAAAATTTAACTTCGAAAATTAACGCAACAGCTCCTGAAACCGCGGTAAATTTTGCCAGTATCTGGAACGGAGCAATTAAAGCTTTCTTGCTTTCTTCTTTCAAGAATCCGAATCTTGATTCTTCAGCCGGATTTTTTTCTTTATTCTTAGAACTCACAATCCTTTTTAACTTACTAATTAATATATTTTAGAAGAATAAATTTGATTTCGCGACGATATCGGATTATTGAAAATTCCCGCTATTATCGTAAAATTTTCAGAGGTTAAATAAATAAATTTGAGTAAATAATCAAACAACAATCACCCCAGTGAGGAATTTGTGCTCGATTTCCTTTATCAGTTGGATGTAAAAGTGTTTTATTTTATCAACCATACCATAGCTAACCCGGTGTTTGATAAGTTCTTCCCTTTTATCACGGAAGTTAAAAATTGGTATATAGCTTACATAATTCTCTTTTTAATTTTGGTGATTAAAGGAGGCCGCTTAGGCAGAATAGCCGCAATTGGTTCATTACTGCTTATTACGGCAAGCGATCAATTCAGCAGTTTTTTTATAAAACATCTTGTAGAGAGAATTAGACCGTGCAATGCATTACCGGATGTTCGTTTATTGGTAGGCGCAACCCAATCGTTTTCTTTTCCTTCGTCGCATGCAGTCAATAATTTTGCTGCCGCAATGTACTTTACCAAACTTTTCCCGAAATATAAGTGGCCGTTATTTATTGCCGCTTTCCTTCTCGCCTTTTCTCGACCGTATGTTGGAGTTCACTACCCGTCAGATATTATTGCCGGGGCATTTATCGGCATTGGAATCGGCTACGTACTCGCTGTAATTATCCTTAAGATAAACGATTTATTTGTTAAGCGCGGTACAAAAATTACAGATCGTTATGAAAGAGTAGAATTCAAATAACCAAACACTACAAAATGAAAACAAAACTTGATATTGCAAAAAATTGGCTGCCCCGTTATACGGGGACAAAGCTGGATCAATTGGGCGATTACATGCTGCTGACCAACTTTGATAACTATGTAACAAAATTTGCTGAAAAATTTAAGTGTGATATTCGCGGTGAGTCGAGGCCGATGCAAACAGCTACAAACTCTTCCGGACTTTCTATTATAAATTTTGGAATCGGTTCTGCCAACGCAGCCACTATAATGGATTTGCTTTTAGCAAGATCTCCAAAAGGCGTGCTGTTCCTTGGCAAATGCGGCGGACTAAAAAAGTCTACCGAGATCGGTCATTTTATTTTGCCTATTGCCGCAATTCGCGGCGAAGGAACGAGCAATGATTATCTTCCCCCCGAAGTACCTGCTCTACCGTCTTTTAAGCTCCACAAATTTGTTTCGGATAAAATTATCTCCCGCAAGATTGAATACAGAACAGGGGTTATCTACACTACAAACCGCCGCTTGTGGG
Source organism: Bacteroidota bacterium (assembly GCA_021814855.1). The sequence goes on from JAKAHQ010000092.1 coordinate 1,883, forward strand.
AATGGGATAATGAATTTAAAAAGTATCTTCGTACGCTTGGCGCAATTGCAATTGACATGGAGACTGCAACTTTGTTCATAGTCGGTTATGCTAATCAGATTGCACGAGGTGCGCTTCTTTTGGTTTCCGATTTACCAATGATTCCATCGGGCATCAAAACGGAAAAATCCGACCAGGCGGTAACTCACAATTTTGTGGACTTGCATCTCGAAATTGGAATTGAAGCCATGACCGGACTCGGTACAAAAGGCGAAAGAATAAAGCATTTTACATTTTAACATGGCATTGTTGTTGAAATAATTAATGGTATTGCATCTAAGAATCGGTTAAAAGTAAATTAATAATAGAATGATAAACTATTTTTTTCGTGCAAAGTGTACAAAATGCGTAGCATTAATTAGACATACAAAGGAGTATGATTATGAAACGGATAACCAAATTATTTTTGCTGCCGGTGTTTATCCTCTTTTTGTCTTCGCAAGGAATTGTCGCTCAGAGTTCTAACGAAAGTACGGTCAAAAGCGTATTAACAAACCTGCTGGAATACAGCAAAAGCAAATCCTATAATAAAGCGGCCGAGTTAATTGCCTACGACGGCGAAGATTCCAAACGGGTTGACAAGGATTCTTACAATGCGGCTAACAAAGATGAATTAAACCAGGTGAAAAGATTTTGTAAAAAAATAAGCGCCCTGCTTGAATTGAGCAGCAGCCATGAGTTCAGCGATTTTAAAACATCCAAAGATGGCGGTAAGGAAGAGTTTATTCTTCATGTTACGTTTATCAGCGGCGACCAAAAACTGATAACGGCTTTCTCGTTCATTAAAACCGATAAAGGATTTTTGCTGACCAACATGAATTAATTTTTTTATCACGCAAGAATTATAAAATGATTTTGTGCGGAAAGGAGAAGCGATCTATTTCACTTCTCTTTTTTATTAATGCTGATCGAATTCAGTTTTGTCGAACCGCTTCCTTTTTTAACCATCATCACACCGGCAAGAATAATCAGCGTTGCCAAAATTATGTTCATAGAAATTGTTTCGTTCAAAATTATCCAGCCGAGAAAAAGCGCAATGATGGGATTAATATACGCATAAGTTGAAACGAACGAGACCGGCAAATGCGCAATTGCATAAATATAAGAGGCATAACCTAAAAGCGAACCTATTATTATCAAATAGACGAATGCATAAAATCCGTCCGGTGTAAAATTGAAATTGGAAAACTCTCCTAAGAAAAGTGCTGCCAGCAAAAGCACAATACCGGCAATTACCATTTCAACGGCGGCGCCCATTAAAGGATGCACATCAACCTTTTTATATTTTGAGTAAACAGATCCTATCGACCATCCTATGACCGCAAGCATCAGTCCAATTATGCCTTCAAGATTCTCGGTCTTTAAGAGACTGCTCCAATCATTTCCATAGATCAATATAATACCCAAGAATCCAGCCAGTATGCCGCCTGCGGTAAATAAATTCATTCTTGTACCATGGGGCATAAATGATTCGATCGCAACTATCCAAAACGGAACAGTCGTAATTAAAAGCGCAGTGAGCCCGCTCGGTAAAAATTGTTCGCTAAACACAACCAGGCCGTTTCCTATTCCAAGAAGAAATATTCCTACAACGGCCAGGTGTGCCAAATCTTTTTTCCTGGGCAACTTATAACCTCGTGACCAAAGTATGAGCATTAATATGGGTCCGGCAATAAGCCAGCGCAGTCCTGCGAATAAAGCCGGTGGTAAATCTTTTACTCCGATTCTAATTGCGAGGTAAGTTGTTCCCCAAATAATGCAAACGGCAATCCATGCACCGTATGCGCGAATATTTTTTTCGTTTTCCATCAAGAGCAATTTTTAATTGGAGCGCAAAATAATGTTTTTATTCAACTTCTTAAATTGAATACGAATTGAGCAAGCGTCCGCGTATCAAAATTTATGTACAAGATTTTAGAACTACGAATTATTATCTTACCTGCGGCTCTTATAAAAGTTTGCTTATGAATTTATCTACCATTGAAAATATATTTAATGTAACTACCGAGAAAATACCGGACGAAATTTTCGACGAAATAATTTCCGGGGAACATTTTAGACTGGAGCGAATTATTTCGGATGGTCAAGTTTCGCCGGCAGGTTTTTGGTACAACCAGGATCAGAACGAATTTGTTATGTTGCTTTCCGGAGCGGCAAAATTAATTGTTGAGGGAGGACTAACTTATAATCTTAAGCCAGGAGATTATATCAACCTCCCGGCGCATAAAAAACACAGGGTTGAGTGGACCGACCCGGATCGAAAAACAATTTGGCTTGCGCTACATTACTAATATGAAAATAAAATTTATACACGCAATAATTTTCGCATTTGTTTTCTATCAAGCATCAAACGCTCAAATTTCCTCGGCAAGCGTCGGCGGTTCGATTCATTTAGGAAGCATACAAGGCAACTCGCCTTCGGTAACGAGCGCCGGTGGAACGTTGTTTGTTGATTTCTTTCCCTGGTTTGAAAACGATGTCTCTTTCAGACTAGGGTATACCTATTCTCAAAAAGTCGAATACTTTCTTCCTGAAGACCGAACTGGAAGATATTATCCATCTATAAAATTTATTTCGTTAAAAGGATTCATTAGGCAAGATTTATCTTACCCGATCTATTTGGAAGAAGGTGCCGGCTTAATTTATCTCAACGACAAAACTTTAGCCAACGTGAATCAGTGGGAACCCGGCGCGGCATTTAGTGCAGCAATAGGTTTGGACTTAAGAAAAGAAGGAATTACCGGAGTATCATTCTCACTGGGTGTGGACTACGGAGTTTGTGTTTCCGGTACAAACGCAACTTACTATTTATTATTTCTCCAAAGCCAATTTTATTTCTAAAATAAAAACCCGGATTTTATTTCCGGGTTATTCATTATTACAACTTGTAAAGATCCTTCATCAAATCTTCAAACTGATTAAAGTATAACGCCTGATCGGGATCGCTAAGTGCATTCGGCGGATCAGGATGAAACTCAACCATAATGCCGTGAGCGCCGACAACCTTGGCTGCTTTTGCAAGCGGAGCTACCTTATTTCTCTCGCCGATAGCATGCGATGGATCCACGATAACCGGCAAATGAGTCAGTTCTTGTAAAACCGGTATGGCACTAAGATCGAGAGTGTTTCTCGTTGCAGTTTCAAAAGTTCTTATTCCCCGTTCGCAAAGTATAACTTGGCGGTTGCCCTGCGCAAGAATGTATTCTGCCGCATTTAGCCACTCGTCAATCGATGCGCTCAGTCCGCGCTTCAGCATTACCGGGCGATGGGTTTTGCCTACTTCTTTAAGAAGCGCAAAGTTTTGCATGTTGCGGGCGCCAATCTGAATAATGTCGGAAGACTTGGCAACCTCATCTAAATATTCTCCATCCATCAGTTCGGTTATTACAGGTAAATCATAATACTTGCCAGCAGAGGCAAGTAAATTTAATCCTTCCACTCCTAAGCCCTGGAAACTGTACGGCGAAGTTCTTGGCTTGAAGCACCCGCCGCGTAAAATTTGTGCGCCGTTTTCTTTTACCTCAAGGGCGCATTTCATAAGCATCTCTTCGTTTTCAACCGAACATGGGCCCGCCATAACAACAAAATTATTTCCTCCGATTACAACATCTTTCACTTTAATGACGGTATCTTCAATTTTGTAGTCTCTGCTTGCCAGTCTGTAACTTTTAGCTTTTGATTTTTTTGCGGGCGGTGCAACAGTTTCATCTTTCTTTTCTTCTAACGCTGCTCGGTCATTCAAGATCGCCGGGTATTCCAATTTAGTTTTAACAAGCTCTTGGGACGGGTAACTTCCCAATACTTTAAGGAAACGCGTATGATGACCCAATTCATCCATTACCTTTTGAATTAGTTCGCTCGTAATATTTCCTTCAAAGTCGAGGTAAAACATTTCTTCCCATGGATTGCCGATTATTGGGCGCGATTCAAGTTTGGTCATGTTAACATTGTATTTTCTAAAAACATTCAACGCATCAACAAGAGAACCGGGAGTGTGCGAAGTCGCCATTACAATAGAAGTCTTGCAAGGAATTCGTGGATCGACTTCCTGCGGCTTTCTTGCCGCAATTAAAAATCTCGTAAAGTTTTCCGGCTGATTGGCAATATCTTTCTTGAGTATTTTTAATTTGAAAAACTTAGCTGCTTCCTCGCTTGTTATCGCTGCATAGAAATTATTTCCTTCCTCTTTAATTTTTTGCCCGGACATTGCAGTATCGTCATAATATTCTATCGCCACGTTAGGAATAGTTTCTAAGAACTTACTGCATTGAGCGGCAGCCTGATAATGCGCGTAAACTTTTTTAATTTTTTTAATAGGAACATCGGCAGGCGCAACAAGACAATGCTTCACCTGAAATTTTTCTTCGCCAATTATTGAAAGTGTGGTATGAAGCAATAGATCGTAAACTTCATTTATTCCGCCGGAAGTTGTGTTTTCGATCGGAAGCATTGCAACATCGGCTTCCCCTTTTTCTGCTGCTTGAACTACTTCTTCAAATCTTTTTTTTGAGATAAAATTAAGCTCCACTTTTTGACGTGAGAAATACTTTTGCGCGGCTAAATGACTGTAAGCGCCTTCAATTCCCTGTATAGCTACGTTTACTGATTTTTTCCTATCCACTTTGGCATTTAATTTCGTTTGAACATAGCTTTGTTGAAGTCTAACCGAATCCTCAATAATTTCGTAAAAGACTTTTGATAAAAAGTGAGAATCGAGTCCTTCTTTCTTGCCTAATTTGATCAACCTATTTAATAAATCTGCTTCCCGTTTTTGATCCCTGATAGGGCTTTTAGATATTTCTTTTGCCTGTATTACACCCTTAGCTAGTTCTCGCCTTTCGGATAGAAGTTTGATTAGTTCAGAATCAACCTTGTTAATGTCTTCACGCAGTTTTACCAGTCCTGGTATTTTCTTT
>JAKAHQ010000093.1 GCA_021814855.1 Bacteroidota bacterium
TACTATTGAAGGTGTCCTGTAAATAATCCGCACCATTACAGGTCGGCACGCAAATACTTACCATGCCTTTTACAGGTGATGTATTTTTACGACTAAACCATCGCATATTTATTTAACATTTTGTTTAAGGACGCAGATCCTTTTTTCAACGAAGTCGAACCGAATAATTTGACCTGTTCCAAACCGGAGGATGAAACCGGCAAGGTAGAATTTCTGCTGGTAGATCAAAACGGCGAAGTTACCGAAGCGGAGTTAACTGCTTCCCAAATCGTTCAGCTTCTAAACAACAAAGAAACTATCGGGATCGACTTTAAAGATATAGCGGTTCTTTGCCGGAAGCGCGATTCATTTTTAGAACTTGAAAAAATATTTACCGAGAAAAAAATTCCGTATTCAATTGTTGGCGGCAAAGGTTTTTATCAACGCCAGACCATTTACGATATTTATAATTACCTGTCATTCCTTCTTAATACCGAAGATGACGCGGCGTTAATAGCCATACTTCGTTCGCCTTTTTTTCATTTATCGGATCTTGAACTGTTTGAAATTTCCGGCGATGAAAGAAAATCCTTTTTTGATAAACTCGGGCGCAAAGCGGAATCGGGAAAAAAATATAAAACCATATACGGAAAATTGCTGGAGAACATAAAGATTGCTTCGAGCAGCGAGGTATTTGCTTTAATAAGAAAGATACTTCTGGAAAGCGGTTACTGGGCAATTGTCGCAGCAAAGCGAAATGCTTCTCAGGAATTGGCTAACATCGAAAAGCTTTTAATGATCGCTCGTAATTTTACTTCGAAGAGTTTCAAAAACCTTTACGATTTTACTTTGGTGCTGCGAGAGTCGATAGAAGGGTATGAAGACGAAGGGCAGGCTCAAGTTGCCGGCGATGCAAACACTGTAAAAATGATGACGATTCATCAGGCGAAGGGACTTGAGTACAAAGCGGTTTTTTTATACGGCTGCAATGAAAAGGCCTTCGAGGATTCTGTTCGGGCCAAATCGCTAAGCATAGATAAAAATTTCGGGTTGCTTTCTAAAGTACCGATAGACGGAAATTATTTTGGTAAATATTATCCGGCGCCTATAACTCTGCTTTATAATTATATCGCTCATCGTAAAAATCTTGCCGAGGTAAAGCGGCTTCTTTATGTGGCCGTTACAAGGGCGATAAATCGTTTATATATTACGGCTACGACAAGAAACTTCGAACCCAAGAGCGAATCTTTTTTGGATTTGATACGGGAAGGATTAGGATTTGATTTCACCTCGAATGAAATTTCAATTTCTTCCGATGTCGAGTTTATGAAGTTTGACTCTGCCGGTTACAGATTTTATAAAAAACCTATCACGCTGAGTATTCCAGTAACTAATTCGGCGCCGGGCGAATCGTTAAAAATCGGAAATGATGAAACGCCGGAGCCGCCTAACGAAATAATGACTACGGCAATTACCGATATTCCCAAGAACGAAATTATTTCCGCCACAAAGATTTCGATGTTCACACAATGCCCGGTGAAGTATCAGCTTACTTATCAAATCGGTTTTTCTACAATCTACAATTTATTGCGGGAAAGAACGAACGATTATGAATTCAACGATAACGAGGACGACGAATTAAAACCATTTGCCCAGCTTCGGGGAAGATTGATTCATCTCGCGCTGAAAAATGAAATACCGGATTCCGAAGTTGCAAGCTTTATTGCAAAGAAAATAAATACGGAGAATGTGGAAAACGATGACGCCGTAAAAAGTAAATTGATTAATTCGATTGCGGATGAGATAAAAAATTTTCGCGCTTCTTCCGGTTTTAGCCAAATTAATTCTGCCGGTAATTATAAAAATGAAATTGAAATTTATTGCAAAGAAGGCGGGCATTATCTTTACGGGATTATTGATAAACTGATCATCGAAAGAGAGAAAATCATTATTGTCGATTATAAAACGGATACAATAAATGCCGGGCAGCTTGTTTCGAGGGCAGCAGATTATATACCGCAGTTAAAATTTTACGCCTACATCTTATCAAAACTTTATCCCGATTACTCCAGCTTCGAACTGCGCCTCCTCTTTTTAAAGTTTCCGGATCAACCGTATTCTCTGGAAGTAAATCGCGAGGAATTAAAAAGCTTCGGCGATTATATCAACCGCGCTATTCAAAAAATTTATTCGGCAAGTTTTGCTCCCAATCTAACTCATTGTTCACAATGTCATTTTGCTTTGAAAGGTAATCAATGCGTAAAACCGTTTTAATAAATGGAATTTCCATTCTCGGTCTGACTTTTCTTTTTTCTTGCTCATCGGTGCCGATTGTGCCGCTTTACGAACTTCCGCCCGATTGGAAAAATCCGGCCGATAGAGAAAAGACTATCGCCGAATACTCAAAATATTTGAAGGGCGAAAAAATATTTTTGGATCCCGGTCATGGGGGAGAAGATAGAAAGAATAAAAGCCGCGACGGTAAAATAATTGAAGCCGATGTAAATCTTAATGTAGCGTTGCATCTCAAAAAATATTTGGAAGAAGCCGGTGCGGTGGTTTATATGTCCAGGGAGGTAGATAAAACCGTTCCGCTTGCGTACAGATCCGAACTCGCCAACAATAGCGGCGCCGGAATATTTATAAGCATACATCATAACGCTCCTGCCAAGGACGAAGATAATTATTCGGATTACACGGCGGTCTATTATCATGCAAAAGAATCTAATTACGAATACGAGCCGTGCAACCAGGATATAGCCCGGTACATTGAGCGCGATCTTTCTTACGTAATGCATAATCCCATAGGGCTTGGATCTTTCGACGGCACTTATTCCGATTACAATATTTATCCCGGCGAAGGATTTTCAGTACTTCGGAAATCAAATATACCTGCCGTTCTAGCCGAGTGCGCTTTTCATACAAGTCGTTTTGAAGAATTAAGACTTAACGACGATCAATTTAACCGGATTCAAGCATGGGGAATATTTAGAGGTTTAGCAAAATATCTTAAGGCGGGTAAACCGGAAATTGTATTCCTGCCCGACAGTTTAAAAATGGAAAACGGCAGACTGAAATTATCTTTCCTATTAAAAGATTCGGCCGGAATTAATCCAAAGGGTACGAGAGTATTCTTCAATAAATTAGAAAAGGATTTTTCTTATGATCCCAAAGAAAATATCGTATCAACCGTTATAGATTCGGTTAAAGACGGTTCTTACAATATAAGAATCATTGCCGCTAATAAGAACGGTAACCATTCGTTCCCGTACCGCAAATTAATTGAGGTTAGCGATTCGCTTAAAGTCTCTTTGAAAGATTAGTTCGCATTACCTTTTTTAATATCAATCCGGTCAGTTACATATTTGAAAATAAGTAGCGCAATGGCGGCTGCAAAACCGATAGCTAAAAAGTAATACCATATTACATGCGCGTTGGCATAATAGGAAGCGCGTTCAATCTCTGAAATTCCCGACGGTAAAGTTTTAGGATCGGGACAATATTTATCCAGCAAAAAGCCGGACATAATGAATCCTACCAAAGCGGAAATAAAAGAATGTAAATGGCTGAAACCGAGATAAGCGCCTTCTTCGCCTTTGGGAGCTTGAAACGAGAAGTATTCTAAAAAACGCGGCGAGATAAAACACTCTGCAAGCCCTTGAATTGCAATGCCGATAACAAGCATAATTGTAATCGGGTGAAAATCTAATCCGAACACGGAAATATTTGTTCCGGCGATTCCTTCCAAAGTATTACTAAACGACATCGCGAAGGCGGAAAACGGCATCAATATCATTCCGGCCAGCATGGAAGTTATTGCCTTACGTTTCTTCATTATGTTTGTAACAAGAACTACAAACAGAACCACAACGGCGGGATTGACATTGGCAAGCCATTCCGGGCGCGCTTCGTCTCCGCGCAATCGAATAACATATTTCGGCATCGTGGCGTACAATTGCTGCTGAATTATCCAGAAGCCGCTGATAATCAATATTAAAATTACTAATCGTGGCTGAGTTAAAATTTTTTTGAGCGAATTTACAACTTCGCTTACACTTTTATTATTGTGAGAAGTATTGTTCTGTTTGAAAAAAAATACTGCGAACAGCATTGCCATGCATGACATTGCCGAGGAGAAATAATTGACATATTCCAGACCGATTCCCTGGCGGATGTAAGGCACTAAAGTCTTGCCGCTGAACGAGCCGATGTTTACGATCCAATAAAAAAGAGCATAGCCCCTTGCCCGTGTATCTTCATCAGTTGTTTTTGCCACGGTGCCGGTAATTAACGGCTTGATGAACGAACCGCCTACAAGAATTATAAATAGAAAAAGTAAAACCAAATCTTTTGAATGAAACATTCCAAGCAAAGCGTATCCAACTGTTAACAATGCGAAAGCAAGTATCAATCCGTTCTTGAATCCGATTTTATCCGAAACGGCGCCGGCAAATGGCGGAAGAAAATAAAGTAGGGCATAAAACACGCCGGCAACTATGCCAGTTTCTGTATCCGTAAATCCGACGATATTTGTTAGGTAGAGCGTCAGAACAATAAAGAAACCGTAATAAGCGGCGCGCTCGCACAGTTCCATAAAATTTGCAAGCCAAAATTCTTTTGGAAATTTCCAGCCGGCTTTTCTTTCATTAAGAGAAGAATCAACCATAAAGCACCTTGGAAAAATTGAAAGCCAAATTAGAAAAACGAATTATGATAACAAACCTGGCCGGAATATTTTTTCTCCAATGAGAAATGAATTAAAAAATTCCATAGATTCCGCTCCGGGTTTGACAGTTGAAAATATTTACTCTTATCGGGAGAACAAAATGAAAATTTATTCCAAGCACGATTTAAACCAAAATCCTCTTTCATTAACATACGACGACATAAGTCTTATACCAACTCAAATTTCAAGGATTAAAACAAGAACCGAAGTAAATACAAAATCGAATTTTCTCGGATTTGAATTGAATGTGCCTGTTGTATCGAGCCCAATGGATTCTGTTACAGGCATTGCGATGGCCAAAGAACTTTCCGGGCTTGGCTGTTTGGGAGTTGTGAACAGATTCGATTCTTCGCTGACTGAATTATTTTCTAACGGTAATGTTGTCGAGGGTGTTCAAGCCGTATCCGTAAGTTTGACGGCGGAAGAAGCGCTTCTTGAAAAGATTGCCGCCAATAAATTAATTGTCTGCATCGATACAGCCAACGCCAATAACGCGCATGTTCTTCACAAGTGCGAAGAGATAAAAAAGAAATACAATGCAAAAGTGATTGTAGGAAATATAGCACACGGCGGTACATTAAAGCAGCTTGTGGATGCCGGCGCGGACGCGGTTCGCATTGGCATAGGCGGCGGAAGTGTTTGTACTACATCGGTTCAAACTGGAATCGGCATCGGTCAAATTTCTTCCGTAATTGACTGCTACTTTTCACGTGAAGAGCAAAAATTAAAAATTGAGTTGATTGCCGACGGCGGAATTAAAAGTCCCGGCGATGTTGCTAAGGCCCTGGCAGCGGGTGCCGATGTTGTAATGCTTGGAAGAATGCTGGCCGGTACTAAAGAAACTCCCGGCGAGGTTATAAAATACAGCGACCAGTTGTGGAAAAAATACCGCGGCTCTGCATCGTTCGGTGTAAAGATGAAAGGAGAATTTATTGAAGGCGAGGAAACTATGGTGCCCTACAAGGGAACGGTTAAGAGCGTTATCAATGCAATTAGCGACGGATTGAAAAGCTCGATGAGCTACTTAAATTGTCTTAGCGTTGATGAATTAAAAAAGATTGACACATTCGGCGTCTTAAGCACAAGTTCCTATCTTGAAAGACTTCCCAGAAAATAAATTATCTAAAAAGGATCGCAACCCGGCTTGTAGAGTTGCGATCCTTACAATTAAATTTTAACGCGTTTAAGCCGCAGGGAATTCGATACTACAGACACAGAACTTAACGACATTGCGAGAGCGCCTATCATTGGATTTAATAATCCCATCGCGGCGAGCGGTATTCCAATAACATTATAAATGAATGCCCAGAATAAATTTTGCTTAATTGCTTTTATTGTCTTTCGAGAAAGATTAACAATCTTGCTGACGCCTACTAAATTTCCCTGGACTAAAGTAACCTGAGCTGTTTCGATTGCCACATCGGTGCCCGTTCCCATTGCAATGCCGACATCGGCTTGTGCCAGAGCGGGAGAATCGTTAATTCCGTCTCCAACCATTCCAACAATTTCACCGCGGTTCTGGTATTCTTTTACAACGTCGGCTTTTCCATCCGGCAGGACTTCCGCTTTGTATTCTGTTATCCCGGTTTTCTCGGCAATCGATTTTGCAGTGGCGGCATTGTCGCCGGTTATCATAACCGTTTTAATTTTTAGTTCATTTAATTTTTTAATTGCGTCTGCGGAATTGTTCTTTAGTCTATCTGCAATACTGATAATTCCTTTGACTTCGCCGTTAACAGCAACATAGATTACTGTTGAACCCTCGTTCATTAGTCGTTCAACTTTTTCATTTAGCTTACCAACAATGATTGAATATTCTTTTAATAGATTTGCATTGCCGATAAGAACCGCTTGACCTTCGACAATTCCTGTAACACCGAAGCCGCTCAGATTTTGAAAAGCTTCCGGCTCGATAAGCGATATATTTTTTGATCTGGCAGTATCTACAATCGCAGTAGCCAGGGGATGCTCGGATTTTGATTCGAGCGAAGCGCTTACACGAAGTATTTCTTCTTCTGAGATATCGTTTGGCAGAATCTCAAGGACGACCGGTTTACCCTCTGTTATCGTACCGGTT
>JAKAHQ010000094.1 GCA_021814855.1 Bacteroidota bacterium
GGCGCTCAAATTGTAGAATTAACTTACGAAGGATACGGACCCGGCGGCGTTGCCCTGCTGGTTGAAGTTGCGACAGACAACAAAAACAGAACCGTTGCTGAAATTCGTCACCTGTTCGGAAAGAACGGCGGCAATATGGGAGAAACCGGTTCGGTAGCCTGGATGTTCGAGCGTAAAGGATTAATTACAGTTAAGCGAGAAAACAAAAGCGAAGATGAGATGATGGAAATTGTTTTAGATGCCGGCGCAGACGACTTAACCACGGAGGAAGAATTTTTTGAAGTGACAACCTCTATTGAAAATTTTGAGACGGTAAGAAAAATTTTGCTTGAGAAAAAATTTACAGTCGAAAACGCTTCGTTGCAATGGATAGCTAAAAATCATGTGCCGATAAAAGGCGACGAAGCCGAAAAGGTAATGAAACTTGTCGAAGGAATTGAAGAATCCGACGATGTTCAGAATGTTTATACCAACGCGGATTTTATTGAATGATGCGCCGGAAAATTAGATGAGAATACTTGGCGTGGATCCCGGGACAGTTTTTACCGGCTACGGGATTATCGATTTCGATAAGAACGAATTGAAATTCATTTCCGCCGGTGTAATCAAATTACCTGCTGTTAAGTCGATGCCTCCCCGTCTTCAAATTATTTACGATGAATTAAACAAGCTGATGAAAAAATTTAAGCCGGATGAATTTGCGCTCGAAACCGCCTTCTATGGAAAAAATGTCCAATCAACGCTCAAGATCGGTTACGCAAGAGGCGTTTCTATGCTTGCGGCAATGCACAATAATTTGGTTATAAAAGAATATTCTCCGCGCGAGATTAAAAAATCTGTTGTAGGAAACGGCGGCTCGTCCAAAGAGCAGGTTCAATTCATGATAAAGAAATTGCTCGCCATTAGGAAAACCAAGATGAAGTTCGATGAAAGCGATGCGCTTGCCGTCGCGATTTGTCACGCATTCAAAGCTACATCGCCTACGAGGAGAAGCAAAAGCTGGAAAGAATTTATTGATGCCAATCCTGATAGAGTTATTGAGTAATAAACCTTATTTTCAAATAGTCGCTTATTAAATTCTAAGAATTATGATTGGTTACCTGCGCGGAAAAATAATTTCTAAGAAACCTACCAAACTTTTGCTGGACGTCAACGGCGTCGGCTACATTGTTAACATATCGATTTCGACATTTGAAAAATTAGCCGACCGGGAAGAGGCCGCGCTTTACACGTATTTAAGCGTTCGAGAATCCGCAATGGATTTATACGGATTTTATTCTCTCGCCGAAAAAGAAATGTTTGAATTGCTGATAAGCGTAAGCGGAATAGGACCAAAATCAGCTCAAGGTATTTTATCCGGAATTCAAATTGAAGATTTGAAAGACGCGTTAAGAAATGCAAATATTTCCCGGCTCGTTTCGATACCCGGCATCGGCAGAAAAACCGCCGAACGATTGATGGTTGAACTAAGGGACAAAGTTGAGTCCGTTGTCGAAGTGGGCGAAAGTACGACGTCGACGGTTTCAAACGTGCGCAGCGATGCAATTGCCGCGCTTGTGAATTTGGGATACAATCAAAAAGTTGCAGAGAGAATTGTACGCGGCATTACCGATCGCACGGCAAATATTTCAATCGAGGATTTAATTAAAGAAGCGCTCGTTGCTTTGAACAATTAGATAAAAAGAAAAGCCCCCTCTGCTTGAGGAGGCCCTGGGTGAAAGGGTTACTTAATTCTCAATATCGATTTTATGATCGTCCGTTAATTCTTTTCCGTAGTGCTTCTTATAGATTTCCAGATACTTTTTATGAAGCTCCGGCGAAACCTTCTTGCCGTCAACAATCATTTCTTCCTTTGAAAGTTTAAATCCGTCAATGTCTTCTCCGGGTTCAATTAGATTATCTTTTACAAGTTCATCGCGTGTCTCTCTCCAAAATTCTTTGAGCGGTTTCAACTCTTCTTTCAACTTTCCCACATTCTGCTTCAATTCATGCATGCTTTTTTTGAAAGCTTCGCTGCCGGGTCCGCTCTTTTTCATTTGCTCTTTGAATTCTTTCATATTGACTTTGAAATTCTTCATGTTCTCTTTTAGTTCTTTCATGGATTCTCTAAAAGCTGCGGTATCAAATTTACATTTACCTAGTTCTTCGCGTAGTTCATCTATGTCAATTTTCGGCACGCAAATTTTAGGAATGTGAATAGGCGGTATATTAACGGAAATATCCGAAAGGTTCTCCTGCAATTTCTTTTGTAATTTCTCGGTTAATTCCTTTTGAAGAGAGTAATCGAAAACTCCGCCGTCAAAATCTTCGTAAGGGAACGGCGGAAAATCAAAATCGAAATGAAAATCGTGGTTATACTTAAAGCCCAGGTTTCTCATCTTCTCTCGGTAGGTTTTCATTTTTTTTCTGAAGTCTTTCATGTTCTCGCGATATTCTTTCCTTAGGGATTCGTACTCGTCCGTCTTCTTTGAAACTTTGTCTTCATATTGTGATAAGTCTTTATCGGCTACTTTTTCCCCGTCAATGTAAAGTTCTTCAAGTTTTCCGTCGTTTAATTTTGCTTTATACTTTTTGCTTTGGCCATTCTCATCTTCGTAAAATTTGACTGTTCTCTTTCCTTTTTTTAGCGAAGTTGTATCCGGCGAGGCAAATGGTTCGCCGGAAGGGGATTCGAGAGAAACATTTTGGCTGACGGTAGAAAATGGATTTACAAATCCTGTCGAGGCAAGATTTCTCGTTTCGTTTTTAGCCGACGAGGTTGAATATATCGAAACAATTGCCATTGCAGCCAAAAGCAGGGCAAAAGCCGCGAATCTTATTCCATACGAGGTCTTATTGTTTTTTGTGTTCATACGTTTTATCCTCCTATATAATTTATTTTTCTTTCCTATTATTGCCAGAGCCAGCACAGATTCGTTTGATTTGATCTGCTGAAGATTGTACAACGCCTTTGAATACGAAAGCGGATCGCCGCAAATTTGTACAGCAATATCGTCGCAGCAATTTTCTCTTTCGGAATTAATTGCGGATGAGATCCACCAAACAACAGGATGATAAAAGAAAAGAGTTTCTATAAATGATTGAAAGAGATTAACTAAAAAATCGTAGCGCTTAATATGCGCCAGCTCATGTATCAATATCGCTTCAACCTGGTCGCCGGGCAAACCGGAAAGCATTCCAATCGGCAGCAATATAATGGGTTTGAGATGCCCGATTGCTATTGGCACTCTTACGCGCGCAGATTCGTATACATGCACCAGCCGGTCGATCTTAACCTTAGCTGCAAATTCCTTTAAGCGGTTTGACCAGTAACCGTCGATGTCGCTTAATCCAGTGAACCGTAAACGTTGAATGTAGAGTAAACCTCCGGCGAATCTGAAAGAGAAAAATAAAAACCCGATTACCCAGGCCGATACTATAAAAGAAAGATGATTAGTAAAATATGTTTTAAAAAAGTCGGGCAGATCGAAGTTGGGTTGCTCGAACACCGGGGTGTAATTCAAACTTTTGGAAGGTATGTTTTCTGTTCCGGCGGATACAAGAACCAGCTCATCGGCAGAAGAAATTTTCGGCGCCTCATAATATTTAATAAAGGTGGAAACAGATAGCAAAGACATAATGAATAACGCGGCCACAGAAATATTATACCGCAGCCGGGCGCTTTTTTTACCGGTGAGCAATAAAATTGTTGCGAGTAAAATTGCTACAATAATTCCCTGCCAGATGGAATGAAAAATTGTCCAGCCGATTGCCCGCGTTAATTCTTCCGGTATAAAATTGTTGATGAAATTCATCTCTAATCCTTTTCCATTTGATTTAACAAATCACGGATTTTTTTTAATTCTTCTTTCGAGGGCTGAGAATTTCCGAGAGCCTGCATTACAAGATTTGCAGCCGAGCCGCTGAAAGCCGTTTCCAAAAGTTTATCCAGCAGCACTTTCTGAATCTCATTTTCCTTAATGGCGGCTTTATATACGTGGCTTCTTTCGTTTTCGTCGCGAACCACCAGATTCTTCTCGTTCATTATCTGCATAATTTTAAGGGTAGTGGTGTAACCGACTTCCTTCTTACCATTCAATTTCTCGTTAACCGTTTTCACTGTCGATGGGCCGTACTGCCATAGCACCTGTAGAATTTCCAATTCTGAATCTGTCGGTTTTGGAATTTGTCGCTTTGCCATTTTAAGTCCTTTTTGTTTTTCTGTTCTTAAGACGCCATGTGTTACGAAAAGTTTCGTAGTAAATATACGAAAGTCTTCGTAGAAGTAAATATTTTTTATGGTCAAAAATCTCTCCCTTCCGGCTTTGGCCGGCAAGACAATGTTTCCAATTGAATTGACGGAATTTGAATGCCGGCTTAATTGTCGGTTCTACTTTATGACGACAATTTTTTACAAATTTGCTACAACCATTTCTTCATGCAGTAAGTCTAATTCCTCAGAAACCGGTAGGAAAATGAGTTTAACAGACTATCAATTAATAATTAACGCGCAGAAGGGCGATATGAGTGCCTTTGAGGAATTGGTATTCCGCTACGATAAACACGTGCTGAATATTGCCAAGTCTTTTAGAAACGACGACGACGATGCAAAAGATATTTACCAGGAAGTCTTTATGCGCGTTTACCGCGGATTGAAAAATTTTCAGTTCAAAAGCGAGTTTACTACCTGGCTGTTTAGAATAACGACGAATGTCTGCATAACTCATCAATCGAGAAAGAAAAATTACGATTCGCTACACCGTGAAATTTCGGGCGATGAAGACAGCTCAACAACTCTTGCGGATACACTTACGGATTATAAAACAGCGGACGAAATGGCAATTGGCGCGGATATCTCAAAGCATATTAATTATGTTCTTGATGAGCTTCCGCCGAAACAAAAGATGGCTTTCACTCTTAAATATTTTCAGGAATATAAGATTAGAGAAATTGCGGACATGATGCAGTGCACCGAAGGCGCAATTAAGAAATACCTTTTTATGGCTACCCATAAAATGCGGAACAGGTTGAAATACATTTTAAAATAAATTTTACTTACGAGAGATTTTCTCCCGGAGGTTGGAATGAACAGAGATAAATTTACGGAATTAGCGTACTCATATTTGATGAACGAACTCGACGAAAACGAGAGGATTCGGTTTGAGGATCTTCTTATGCAGGACGACCAGCTTAAAAACGAGTTTGATGAAATCAAATTAACAGGCATGGCTATTCAATCCTTCAAACCGGCGGAAGCGGATAACCGTCTTCTTGCAAGCGCTCGGCAGAATTTAATGCGCGAAATAAGAAAAGAAGCCGCCGAAGTTTCCGCAATAACCGGCCTTGCCAACAACGTTAGAAAATTCTTGTTCGAAAATTACCGCCTTGCCTTCGGCGGTATTGTAACCTTTGCCTTCGGGATTGTGATCGGCTACATATTACTAGTCCCCAAGGTTTCAAACAATCAAAATTCCGCTACGCCGTCTGTTGCAGGCAATGAAGTTAAGATTGATGAATTAGATAAGGGCAGCACACAAATAGCTAATATACAATTGAAAGATTCGGAATCTAAAAGCGGCGAAGTTGCGGTAACCTTTGATGCGGTAAAACCGGTAAAGGTAACCGGCCGGCCTACCGATCCGTTCATCAAAAAACTGCTGATCGCTTCTTTGCTGAACGAAACGAACCCGGGTGTGAGATTAAGAAGCGTGAATACGATTGCCGAAGAAGTGAACAAACAAAATTTTAAACCTGATTCCAAAATAAAAGGCGCGCTTATAACCGCTATGAAAACCGACGGAAATCCGGCTGTTAGAAGGGAAGCCTTGGGCGCGTTAATAAAATATCCCTTCGACGAAAAAATTAGAGACGCTTTTCTTTATGTGCTTTCGAACGACCGCAACTCCGGGTTGCGGGTCGCTTCTATTAATGCACTGGCGGACCTGAAACAACGTGGAGAAATTCTCGACGATCAAATAAAAAATGTATTAAACAAAAAAGCTGAGAACGACAACAATAACTTTGTGCGTATTCGTGCCGCTTCTATTTTACAGGAGGTAAGGTAAAATGAAAACTATAAAATTAATTACAGCAGTTTTAGTATTAACGGTCTTTTGCGCTGGTTCAATACAATCCGCAACAAGAGATGAAGAAGTGAGAACAAAAACTTTTAACGTAAGCAAAGGCGGTAAATTAACCGTCGATATATCTGCCGGGGCGATTAAAGTTTCCGCCTGGTCAAAAGATCAGGTCGAAATTAGAATTTCCGGTCTCGATGAAGAAGAACTCGGTAAAGTCGAAATGGAATCGGATAATAAAAATGTAACCGTTACTTACAATGAAAGCTGGGGCTCCGATGAAGAGACCGAGTTTGAAATATCAGTTCCTTCAAAATATAATTTGGATTTAAAAACTTCGGCCGGGGATATACAGACTACGAACGACATCGACGGCTACGTTAAAGCAAGCACAAGCGGCGGCGATCTTTCATTTAAAGATGTTTCCGGTGATTTAAATGCCGAATCCAACGGGGGCAATATCAACGTTGGTAACGTTGGAGGAAACTTAAACCTAAATACTATGGGCGGAGATATTAATGTCGGCTCTTTGAAAGGAAAAGATAATAACATAAATACTATGGGCGGTGAAATTAGTATTGGTAAATCTCTTTCCGGAGTTTCTGCTAAGACTTACGGCGGAGATATAACAGCCGGTGACGCAGGCGGCGAATCCGAATTTGTTACTTACGGCGGAAGCATTTCTGTAGGTAGCGTAAAAGGAAACGTAT
>JAKAHQ010000095.1:0-1727 GCA_021814855.1 Bacteroidota bacterium
AAGGAATGGAGTAAATATTTTTTGGATTTCGATTTCACTTACAATTTTTTGGATGCAAATGATTACCGAACAATGCTTTCAAAATACGGACTGATAGAAAAACAAGTCGCTCTTATACCAAAGAATATGACTCCCAAAGGTAAAGACGGGTTGGCCGGATGGATCAGAACTACATGGCTTCCCTATCTTGAAAAAATTCCGACGGGCACGTTAAGAGAGGAATTTGTTTCGGCTGTAGTAGAAAGATACGTCTCCAAATTTCCGGTTGATGAATCCGGATTCGTTCATGTTAAAATGGTTCGACTTCAAGTTGAGGCCTACAAACAATAAAATTGTTAAACCATTTTTTCTCGGGGATTGTTTAAGAATTGTTACTTCACAAGGGTACATGATATGCCGAGAAAATATATAGGATTGTTTTTTTCATGTGTCTCAACTTTGTTCGGGCAGAATTTTCCATTGATTTCGGAACAAGTCTTAAATAACGACCTAATCAAATTAGATTCTATCAACTTCTCTATTTCTCAGAGATGGAATAAAAAAAAGACTTTCACAACATTCGGCGACGATCTCTTTTTGGCAAACAGCAATCGCGGGTACAACTTAATCGACTCAACAAAACAAAAACGCTCTTCTTAGTTCAATCGATAAAGCTTTAGATGCATATAATTTTCTTGGCCTTAAAAGCGTGGGAATGGCAATACAATACCCGGTGCTCGTAAATGGTTTTCCCAATAAGGATAAGTACTTAAACTTTTACAAAAAAATTTTTCAGAAATTAAGAGCTAAAGGATTTACTATATCGGTAGGATGCCAGGCTACTTTCACGGACTCAACCTTTGGCGAGGCAAAGCTTTCGCAAGATGTTAACAATTGGTATAATCATGGACCAATCGGAACCCAATTAGACAGTCAACGTTATCTGACTGAAAAGACTCAAATGCTTCAGACAATAATAGATGAACTGGCCCCGGATTATTTGACGGTTGAAATGGAACCGCAAACCCAGTATGTCAATTTGAAGGGATTAGTCAACTATGATGCCGCTTCATTTACAAGTTACATAAACTATTATTTGGAAAATCTTAACAAAGGGAATGTTAAAATTGGAGCTGGCGCCGGAACCTGGAACGATATCAAATACTTTGACGCTGCCGCATCTATTCCCGGCTGCGATTTTTTGGATATGCACATTTATCCGGTGAACCGCGATTATTTTGTTAACAAAGTATTCCAGGTAGATTCAATAGCGAGCAAGTACAACAAAGAGATTATAATTGGCGAGGCATGGTGCGATAAAGAAACAGATTCCGAGTTATCAAGCGTTACAAATCCGGTTGCAAACTCTGCAAATATTTCCGCCCGCGACTTCTTTGATTATTACCAATCCGTCGATACCCTCTTTGTGAAAGCAATTGTAAATACTTCGTACCTTGTCAATTCCAGGGCGACCTGTTTTTTCTGGCCAACAATTTTATTCGGCTATCTTGCTTACGATTCAACAGTTTATAATGGAATGAGTTCTAACCAGATTATACATGAAGGGCAGCAAATTGGTTATCAGCGAATGCTGAATAAACAACCTTCGGCAGCCGGATTGTTTTTGCAACGATTGTTAAAAGATTCTTCTGCAACGGGGATCGTTAAACAAATAGATTCCATCGACGGCTATACAATTTTTCAAAATTATCCTAATCCATTCAACCCAACTACAAATATCAGTTACA
>JAKAHQ010000095.1:1737-6760 GCA_021814855.1 Bacteroidota bacterium
TTACAATTTGCCGGCTAGGGGTTTTGTTTCTATTAAAGTATATGACACGCTGGGACGGCAGATTAAAACGCTTGTAAATGAAACGCAGGATACCGGCTTTCACAATGCCATATTCTCGGCAGATAAGTTACCGAGCGGAATTTATTTTTACAGCATTGAGGCAGGAAATTTTCAACAGAGCAAGCCAATGGTGCTACTTAAATAAAAATGCGGAAGTAATTTTGCATGTCCCATGATTATTGAGCAGCTGATATTAACCGCTATAATTTTTCTATTGGAAGAAGCTGCTTCTCTTTATTTATCTCTAAACGAAAGCGTCATCGGCACACCTTCGAAACCGAAATGTTTCCGAATTGTTTTTTCGAGAAAGCGTTTGTAATGATCCGGTATGAACCTGTGTTCGTTGGCGAAGAACATGAATATCGGGTAGTGATCGCCGACCTGGGTAATATATTTTATTTTCACTTCCTTGCCGGTTGGCGATGCCGGCGGGGGTGTCCTTTCAATTTCCGGCAGAAGGATTTCGTTAAGTTCGTTTGTAGGAATTTTCTTATTGCGTTCCTCGTGGATTTTTTTAGCGGCTTCGATAAGCTTAAAAATTCTTTGCTTGGTTAAAGCCGAAATAAAAATTACCGGAACATAATCTATCGATCCGATCTTGCTGCGGATGGCATCGGCATATTGTTTTGCCGTGTTGGTTTCTTTTTCTATCAGGTCCCATTTATTTACGGCAAGTATAAGTCCCTTTCTTCTTCTAACCGCTTCCTGGATAATTTTCTGATCTTGATTTTCAATGCCGAGAGTGGAATCGAGCAAAAGCACGGCCACATTGCAATTCCACAATGCTTTATAAGTTCTTACGTTCGAAAAGAATTCTATGTTTTCTTTCACCTTGGTTTTCTTGCGGAGGCCGGCGGTATCAACAAGGATAATTTCCTCTCCGTAATATTTCAAAACGGAATCGATGCTATCGCGAGTTGTACCGGGAATATCTGTAACAATACTTCTATCGTAACCAAGAAGCGAATTGACAAGCGAAGATTTTCCAACATTAGGTTTGCCGATAATAGCCAAACGAAGCCGGCTGTCTTCCTGTTCGGATTCATCCGCAAAATTAATTTGACTCATCAAATCATCCAGCAAATTGCCGAGGTTTCTTCCGTTCAAAGCCGATACATCATAAACATGCTCAAGTCCGAGAGAATAAAAATCCGCTTTATTCATCTCGAAGTTTGGAGTGTCGCTTTTGTTTACCAAAACGTATGCTGGTTTGGAAGATTTACGAAGTATAAGACTTATTTCCTTATCGATTGGTGTAAGGCCCGTTCTTCCGTCTACAACAAAAAGAATAGCGTCGCATTCGTCTATGGCCGTTTCAATTTGCTCGCGGATGGCGGTTTCAAAAAGATCTTCGGAGTTGGGCACATAACCGCCGGTATCGATAACGCGGAAATATTTCCCGTTCCATTCAACGTCGCCGTAATTTCTATCCCTTGTCACCCCGCTAACATCGTCAACTATCGCGGTTGTGGTCTTGGTCAATCGGTTAAATAAAGTAGACTTACCTACGTTCGGTCTGCCGGCAATTAATATTAAAGGTACACTCATATTAAATCTTGTTTGAAATTAAAAGAATAGACTTCGACTTCTACGATTCACAAATCGAAAATCTCTGATTGTAAATATAAAGGTGATTGGCCGGAAATGTAAATTATCTCAGAAATTATATTTCATGTTAAGCTGCGGATAATAAACCGTTTGGAATCCGTAATCGAATCGTTCGAGACTTACTTTCATCTCCAAACCTTTGTTATAATTATGAGCCGACCATGCCGCATCCAGCGCGCTTACGATATGATTGATTACAACTATAAGTACGGCTTTTGCGGCGACGTTATAATAATCATTTGCTTTTCCCCGCTCGTCGGAATAGTAAATAAAATGTGGAGTCAAGGGATCGCCATACGAATACGCTTTAGTTACATCGTTGCCAAAATCATCCCAGCCCACATTAAACTGCGGATACTTGCCGATCAATTCATAATACTGCTGCTCTCCGTGGAAAGGTAATTGATGTGAGTAGTACATGCCCACAACATTGTCCCCGTTTCCGGCAACATCTCTTTCCAACTGATTTAGCTGCGCGTAATAAGCTCGCAAATCGGTTTGGTTGTTGTCTCTTAAAAGAGGATAATCGTTTGCCGTCTTTTGAAGGTTAGGATTTAAGTTCGGTATATGATAAATAGTCCATTGCGCGTAACGGTTAACGGACCAATGCTGATCCGCATAGTTCTGGAAGAAGTCCGTTTGGTTATCGCCTTTTTTATTATAGATAAGTCCGGCAGTAATAGCCGCGGCTTCTATAGCAATGAACACCGCCGATTTTATATAACTGCCGCTGTAAAACTCTCCCGCGCCAGGAACAACTGCCGAAAGTCCCGCTGCAAGCCAAACAGATTTTTTTCTTTCATCATAATTTTTTGAATTATCCGGAATCAAAGCGCTCGAATAATCAAACGCCACTTTGGAATCGTAATTTAAATTTCCGCTTAAAGACTGCTGCGCTTTATCTACAGAAACTTTTTTAAGCTCAACATCAGTCGATTGGCATTTTAATAATGATAATTGACCGCTTATTATAAGAAACAATAATCCTGATAGGACTAAAACACTATTCTTCATAGTAGCAGCACCCAAAATTAAATGTTAAAATCGAATAGAATTCCGCCGTAGAAATTCCATTCCTTTCCGTATGTAACATTTTCATTCAAAATATTTCTTGTGAATTTATCGAACGAATATGCCGCATTAAAAAACAAACTTGTTGGGAATAGATAGAACGAATTCATTTTAATTCTTATCTCGGCGCCTACTCCTTTTCTGAATTTAACGGCCCCGGTAAGGTTGCCGTTCCAGGCGCTTCCGATATCACCGTAGACGGACATATAAATTTTATCAAGGTAAAGATGACCAATCCTCGTATCGATATCTCTAAAAAGAGGAAAACGGTAAGTAACGTTAAGCCAGCCAAGTTTATTTCCGCTGATCGAATAGAACGGGTAGCTTTTCATCCCGATTAATCCGCCAAGATAAAAATCGAAAAAGTCGGGAACCGTCTTACCGAGAATCGATGCCGCCCTTAATTGGAAATTCAAAGTGTTGTCTTTGAATATCTGGATAAATTCCTTCCAGTTTATTTCGATCCGGTGAAAGTCGAAATTGGAATAAATTGGAACAAGGTAGCCGCCGGATACTTCGTAATTACCGTCGGGGTTGAATCGATTGAATTCGTAGTCATATTTAAACTCAACCTGCCGGCCAACCGGGTTGATATCGCTGTCGGTAGTAGGTTTTATATCTTCATGATTGTATTTAAACTGGAAGTCCCTTCCTATTAAGTAAGTATCGTTGGTTGTGGGATACAGAATAGAAGTATTCGGGAAAATAAAACTTCCGAGCGTTGCGGTGTAACTGCTGTATATAAACCGGAATTCGAGTTTGTTGGCATCATTAAATATTTTATGACGAGCTATCAAATCGGCCTCGAATAAATTGTAAGTTACGTCCGTATTTGTGTTCTGAGTAGGGTCAAGAGGATCAAACACCAGAGGCGTGTTTGTCTTTCTGCTTATGCTGTAAAGCTCAAGTCCCATCTCCGGTTTTAAACCAAGACTGTAAAGAATAGGAAGTTTGTCACGGTAATCGAAACTGAGAAAGAGGTCACGTTCCAACCGTTTATTAATTGAGCCGCCGGCGAATATACTGTAGCGGTTCAGCATATCGCTCGGTGCCAAATACATACCGGGCTTAATTTTATCTAAGCCGGAATTGGACGTGTTGTAATTGTCGTATCGAACAAACGGAATAACGCTTACACGCGAAAACGCCCCGGTGTATTTTTCCGCTTTATAATCAGGTATATCGTAATCGTTATAATGTTTCAACGCCTCAATATTGAACTTCGCCAAATCTCCTTTGGGCTGGTCCTTATCCAACGGCGGATCGTTGATCCAAACATATTTTTTGGAATCATCAACCTTCTGCTGCTCGTTCTTGTCAATTGAAAATATTTTGAATCCCTCGGCGGTATAACCGGAATAAATGATGTTCCCGTCGGCGTTAATCGTCGGCTCAAAAGTTCCGCCAAGAACATTTGTTAATCGGGTAGACTGCTTTGTTTGGAAATTGTATCTGTAAATATTGAATATTCCGGTTTGATCGGAAGCGTAAATTAAATTTCCATCGTGGTCAAAAATTGGATCGCGGTTGTCGCAGTGATTGCTTATCAAAGTATCTAAACCTGCGCCGTCTGCGTTTACCTTAAATATATCCCGCGAGTTGCTGAATGTGTATCCGAAAATAATGTAGCTGTCGTCCAGAGAAAATTTAGGGTTGAATACCTGTTCGCCATGCTCAAAAAAAGTAAGCCGCTTAAAATTTTTACCGTCGATGTCAACTGTTCCTATGTTGGTCGATCCGTCCTTCTGGAAAAGAAATACAATCTTTTTACCGTCATGGGAGACATTTGGATTATTCGCACGAAGGCCGAATGTTATTCGTTTCTCTTTATCCTTATCAAGGTCGTATGTATAAAGATCGTGAATATTTGCCAGCTTGGGATTGCTCTGGCTGAGTTTAGCGTATACAATTTTATTTTGGCCTGGAATAAACGACAGCGAAGAACGAACGCCGCTTACCAACGACCTCTCTTTCATCGTTTGAAGATCAAGTTCGAATATCCCGGAGAAGAGAAAGTAATCGTTGTCTTTGTTGGATATGTAAATTATTTTTTTCCCGTCGGGAGAATACGTCGGATAGAAATTTCCAAATCCTTCGCCGGATATCATTTTACCTTGCACAAGGTTGGCTTCAACATCCTTAGAGCGTTCCTTATAATTATTTTTAAGGAAGGAGCTCCATTCGTCGTAAATCTGGTTGCCGTCTTTGCCGAGTACATCCTTAAACGCGGTATCAATTGTAAAATTGGTAAGCTTACCCAGCTTTTTCTAAATTAATTCAAGTT
>JAKAHQ010000096.1 GCA_021814855.1 Bacteroidota bacterium
AACGTCAGCTATACGTATTTAACAGCTAATCGTGAGACCGGAACCTATCAATCAAAATATTTGCTGGATAATTTGAAACATCAGCTAATCTTCAACATAACTAATATTTTGCCGCTGGAGATTAGGCAAAGCTGGTCGTTTAGATTTGAAGACAGGCAGAATTACCAATCATATTTTCTTGTCGATACTCAAATAATTAAGCGTGTCGGCGATTTTGAATTAATGATTCGGGCAAACAATCTTTTCAACAAATCTTATTCTGATTTTTCCGGCGTTCCTTTGCCGGGAAGATGGATTAGCGCCGGAGTGAAGTATTCTTATAATTAAACTGCAACCTTCGAGGTTGTAATTTACCAGCCTCGAAGGCTGAATGATTTTGAAAATTATTTTTTCTTCTCGAGTTTTTTAAAGACTTTATTCATATCCTTTGCCAAATAATTTTTTAAGTCATCTATGCTGTCTTGAGTTATTTTGACTATCCCGTTCCCCTTTCTTATGATCATAAGAAATTTTTTATAGCTCTTTCCTTCAACTTCAAATATTGCAGATTCGTCACCGTATTTAATATCGATGTCTACAGGCTTTGTTTTTTCTTTCTCGTTATTAATACTTTCAGATTCCCCGTGTTCTTTTATAAAATCAATCATTCTTTTAAATTCCGAACTAGCTTCCGCCTCCGTTGAGTACAAGTTGGAGTTTAATTCTTTCATCTCGAGAGCAAATTTGTACGGCAACACAATCCAGACCGCTATGGGCTTGCCGTTTTGGAGTGCCGGTGAAAATTTGCTTTTCATCGCTGCTTCTGTTGCTGACTGGTTAAAAATCGCATTATCACTTTTTATGACAATAGCTTTTTTCGGAAGTCCTTCTTTGTCTACAAGGACTTTCATAAAAACTTTTCCTTCTATTCCATTCTTCTTTGCTTCTTCCGGATAGGAAGGTTTTTCCCCTGATTTAAACTCGGGCAATTTTTCAACTTGAACAAATTCGTTCGGGCCAGGATATTCCCCTGATTCCGGCTTCCCTTTTTCAATACTTTGGTCTTTCTTAATATCAATTCCAACATCAAGTTTGAATGCGATGGGTAAAACCACCCACACTTTAACCGGTTTGTCTTTACTCATTGCCGGAGAAAATTTTGCTTTCTTTGCGGCATTAAGCGCAGATTTATCCAGCAAAGAATTTACTCCTTTTTCAACTTTTGCCTTCGCTACATTTCCTTTTTCATCAATCAATAATTTCAAAAATACTTTTCCTTGGATATCCTGCAGCTTAGCTTCTCGTGGATAGTCCGGCTTTAGCTGAGAAATAAGCGCCGGGGCTTTATCTACCTGAATAAATTCCTTCTCATCCGCGCTTTGCATTTTTATGCCTTCTTTTTCCTGGGCAGTCATCCAGGAAAAGGAAATGAATAATATGGCAATTAATAATTTCGTTTTCATTTTGACCTCATAGTTTAGGTGTTACCAGTATTTGTTTTGTTCTTAAATAACCGCCCGTTACCTCAACTTCAGGCAAAGTGTTCATGAGCAGTTCGATTTTGTCGTTCTGTTTTTTGACTTCGCGCGTTAAGTCATAAAACTGAACTTTGTAATCTTCCGTTTTTTGATAGAAGAAGATCGTGAGAATCAGAAGAATAATTGCGGCAGAATAAGTGATCACAGAAAAAACTTTTTTATTTATGAATGCGGCGGTGTGTTTGTCTTGTATACTTCCAACGGAACGCAGAATTTTTTCATCGAGGGCTGACGGGAATTCTTCCAACGTATGCGCAATGCCGCTTTTCAAAATATTCATCTTTTTGAAATGCTCGCGAGCGTCCTCATCACCCGACAGCAGCGAAAACATAACCGGTTCTTTTGCTTTTTCAAGTTCGTTGTCGAAATACAGATCTATCATTTTTATTAATTCGTCGGTGTTCATAAGCTCCTCTATGCCGAAAAAATCTTGGATAATTTAGAAATTAATTTTTGTCTTGTTTTAAATAATCTACTCTTCACAAGGTTTTCGTCAATATTCATAATAGTCGAGATTTCTTTGTAAGAAAAACCGCCGTATTCTTTTAGAAGAAACACTTCTTTTTGCTCTACGGGCAAAGCATTTAGCGAAGAAAGAACTATTTCGCTTGTTTCTCTTATTTCGAATTCGTCTTCCATCTTAACCGAATTCTCGAGATCAAGTTCATCTGAATCTTCTACGCCGTATTGATCGATATGAATTTTTTTATTCCTGTAGAAAGTATAAATCTCATTTCTTGCCGTAGTAAAAAGCCATGAACGGACGCCGTTTGCATTCCGTATTTTTTCCAAATTCTCAAAGAGCTTAACAAATACATTCTGGACAATATCCTCACACACCATTCTATTGCTTACCATTTTCAACGTGAAGTTGAACAGGGCATTTTTATGCTGGTTATAAACCAGCGTAAACTCAATTATATTTTTAGAGGAATCTCTCAAAAGTTATTTTCTCTTTCTATTAAAGATGCTTTAACAATGAAAATGTTGCCGGCAAAAAACTATTATTTAATCTTCTCTTCTAACGGAAGAGACCAATTGCCGCAAATTTATTTTATCGATGAAAGAACCGAATTCTGGATTCTATATAATTCCGAAAGATTACTCGTCGTAGCCGGGATAGCGGTGAGTTCGTAAAATTTGTGGCCGTACTTGAAAACAACTACGCGGATGTTCCTGTTTTGGCCATCCTTGTATTGATACGCCTCAAAATGATTTTTGCCCAGCTCAAATGATTCCGGATTCGTAAACGCGGACATACTTTTACCATATCGGGCAATTTTAAATTCTTTACTGAGATCAACAATTTCTTTTAATCCGTTCTTTTCAACCTCTTGATTAGCGAGCGAATCCAAATGCAGGGAAGTAAACTGTAGATTCTCGGAATAATCATCTTTAATTAGCCAAAGGTCAATTCTATGAAACTCGTTATCATCCGCGGTAAACCATCCTCGCGGAATTTTTACGTTTAGAGAAGTCGTTTGTGATACAGCCGTTTCTGCAGTCAGCGGGTAGTCAAAATTGTACAACGAAACAGAAGCGGCGCTGCAGGAAAAAAGCAGAAGCGCTGTTAGAAGAGAAAAATATTTTTTAATGAATGACTTTATAGAACAGAACATGGATTATAGATTTCGATTAATAGAGAAACTCCTTACTTCTAAAATCCATGTTCTTCAATCTAAAATCAATTAGATCTTTCCAACAAGTTCAACTCCGGGTATTAATGTTTCGTCGCCCGGTTCCCAGCTGGCCGGACAAACTTGTTCCGGATGTCTGCGCACATAACTTGCGGCTTTAACACGGCGAAGAATTTCTTTCGAACTTCTGCCGATGCTGTTATCGTGAATGTCGATTGTTTTTAATATTCCGTCCGGATCGATAATAAATGTTCCGCGGAGAGAGAGACCATCTTCTTCGATGTAAGTGCCGAACTCACGGCAAATTTTTCCGGTAGGATCGGCAGCCATAGGATATTTTATTTTACTAATCGCCTTCGATGAATCGTGCCATGCAAAATGCGCAAAAACGGTATCGGTACTAAAACTGATAACTTCCACGCCTTCTTTCTTGAACTCGTCATAATAATGAGCCGCTTCTTCCAATTCGGTGGGGCAGACGAATGTAAAATCCGCCGGATAAAATAAAAGTACTGCCCACTTTCCTTTTAGTTCCGAAAAACTCATCCACTTGAATTCATTATTGTGGTAGACTTCAAATCTCTGATCCGGTACATGTTGACCAACCTTAAGCATATTTATATATCTCCAGTAATTATTAGGGTTATTTAATTAACATAGGAAATTCAAAAAAAGTTTGAAATGGAGTTGAGAATGTGTTGGTCAGCCGGATAAGGATACAGCTTTTACCGTATCCTCATCAATATAAGATTATAAATTTCCTCTAAGGAATTTGGGAGATTCTAACGTAAGAATAAGAGAAATTCTATGCGTATCGGGAAGTCTATCCGCTTCGCTTCCGCTCATTCGGGCAAAAGAATAATCAACCCGTAATTTTGGAAGATATATTCCCGCTCCCAGCGTAAATTGTTTTACGTCGCTGTAACCGGCGCGCACTGCAAAAATATTTTTAAAATTATATTCGAAGCCGCCGTGAACATCAACGCTTACCGGACCGACATAAAACGTAGAAGCCGTCTGCCTATTTTCAAACATAATATTGAAATCAACTGCAGGCATAACGGTCCCACCTAAAAATTGCACAGCGTAGGCAGCTCCAACCCTTGCCGTAGGGGTAATCAACTCATTTGTGCCGGTACTCCAGGCGACAAGAGTCGTAGTTACATCCTGAATGTTAGCGCCCAGGAATAAATTTTCGATCGGATTATAATAAGCGCCCACGTCAAACCCGATTCCCATAGCGCTGTATTCTGCAATATCACGACGGAGTAATTTTACGTTGGCGCCCCAGTAAAATTTATCGGTCTGCCGTTTTGCAAATGTAAGATAAAAAGCCCAATCCGTATTGCTGAACTCCGTAATCTTTGAGTAATCAAGCCGGTCAGTATGAATATCCAGAATTCCGTCGCCGTTCGCATCGTAAAGAGCGTTTCGAGTATCGGGAATACCATCGATGCTCGATCTAATAATACTCAAGCCAAAGCTCATATCGTTTCCGTAGGGAATGGCAACCGCGCCGTAGTTGTAATTAACGAGACTTCCGAAATGTTCTTCATGCATTAACGCTACTTGCGGGTAATCGATTCTTGCTAAACCGGCGGGATTCCAGTAACCTGCGGTAACGTCGTTTACAACGGCAACCTGGGCGCTTCCCATAGCGGATGCTCGTCCGCCAACACCGATCGCTAAAAATTCACCGGCATACTTTCCAATTACAGTTTGGGCATAAATTGAAGTGCATGAAAGGAGAAACAATAAAGCAAAAATTCTGTTTTTCATGATTAATCTTGCCTGTTAAATGTTTGTCGGTAAAAAATGATTATGCTTTCTTCTCCTTTGGTGTAGCAATATTAAATGTTTTTTTCTTCCGATGCAATTGAATTAGTATTCTCATTATTCTGCTCTTGAGTTAAGACTTTTTGGACATTCTTTTTCTTCCTTGATGTTTTATTCCGGGAAGATAAACGGCAGCGCCGAAAAATAAGAACGCCGTAACAAAATATGCGTAATGCACCAAATGCGTTCCCTCTTTCATGTAAGCATACCCAACCAATATCATCACGATTCCCTCGAAAACAAAAACAAGTCTCTTAACTCGATTCGATAAAAACCTGAACTTATTGTGCGCGAAAGAAATGAATACGATAATAATGCCGATAACTATTAAGACAATAGCAATAAACTCATTGCCCGGATGATCAAATTTATCAATCCCCTTCATAAAAACTGATAGGCCAACGCAGAGGTGGCCTATCATTTCAAGCGCTTCTTTTCTTCTTTCCTTTGATGCATGAACAGAAACAGACATTATTTTTTTTCGGTCTGTTTAGCAACTGCATTAATAGCCGCATTAATTGCTTCCTGATCGCCAAGGTAATAATGTTTGATGGGTTTAAGATTTGCATCAAGTTCATATACTAGAGGAACGCCGGTAGGAATATTCAACTCGGTAATATCGGCATCGGAAATGTTATCAAGATATTTAACAAGGGCGCGAAGACTGTTTCCATGAGCGGCAATTACTACACGCTTTCCGCTTTTAATAACCGGCGCGATTGTTTCATGCCAGTAAGGTAGAAATCTGTCCACTGTTAATTTCAAGCTCTCGGTTAACGGAACATCTTTCTTATCCATATCTGCATAGCGGAGGTCCTTGCCCGGGTATCGTTCATCATTTTCTTCAAGTGCCGGCGGCGGAACGTCGTAACTTCTTCTCCAAATTTTGACCTTTTCGTTTCCGTATTTTTCCGCTGTCTCAGCTTTGTTCAGGCCCTGAAGCGCGCCGTAATGTCTTTCATTCAACCGCCATGATTTAATCACAGGAATCCAAAGCATATCCATTTCTTCAAGAGTAATGTTCAACGTTCTAATTGCTCTTTTAAGGACGGAAGTAAACGCAATATCAAAAACATATCCCTCAGCTTTTAAAGTTTTGCCTGCCTGATGAGCTTCTTCAACTCCCTTTTCGGAAAGATCAACATCGGTCCAGCCCGTGAATAAATTCAGCTTATTCCATTCGCTTTCGCCGTGTCTTAGTAAAACTACTTTGTACATGTTATCACCATAATTATTAAAAATGCTTCGGCAAATATAGAAATTGATATGCCCCCAAATCAATCTAACTTATTTTTATTTGGTACAAAATTAGGTTTGACATCCGTAATTTTTACACCGCCGGATATTCTCCTACCAGTTATCTCTATCTCATTTGATTCGGTTTCCATATTCTTTATAAAATGAAACTGGTATTAAATAATCTAAGTCGTTACGGATAGCGGCTTCAAAGAAAAATAAGGGCGGTTAAGATACATGTTGAAAGACTAGACAAGTGTTCGGCATTTGAGTTGACATTGTTATTTACATGACTTACTTTTCTTTCGGTACTAAATTAAAGCTTATGCCGACTTTATTAATTCAAGACGGATTTAAATTTTTCTTTTATGCAAACGAGCATTAACCAAAACATATTCATGTAATTAAAGGCGATGGTTTCGCGAAGATTAATCTAGATGATTTAAGCGTTACGAAAAATTACTTTAG
>JAKAHQ010000097.1 GCA_021814855.1 Bacteroidota bacterium
AGAAAGTATTGTTGATGAATTTACAGGTATCCATGTGAATAGGCGCACCGGAAATAAAAGGTTGACCGCCGAACCAGGAAGTTGCGTGCATAAGATTTCTAAAATCACAATCCTGTACATCCATTTTGCTCCAATGTGCATTTACAGATAGACCTGAAGCGGTGAAGCCGTCGAAAATTACTCCTCTTAATTTCAATTTAATACTGTCGGCATTAAGACTCATACCGGTACTCCATCCTAATTGAGCGCCGTCAGCTCTGATCGAAATTAAGTACACGTTACTAATTTGTACTGAAGAACCCTTTCCATAAAATCTGAAGAAATCGCCGATTGAAGAACCGTCAGGCAGAATTGCAGGCGCAAGTACCGGAGGACGATTGGTTCCCCGAGTAGCAACGATTTTGATGGATCCGTTAATGATGAAAGGTGCGGTAACCTGGTAAATTGAACCGCGTGTTAATCTGTAAACACGGTTAGGATGAGCTCTGAGACCTCCAGCAAGAGTATCTCCAACAATAACGTTATTAACATTTCCAACAGGGAGAGGGGCAATATCTAATGTATCCGCTGTTTGCGCGCTCACCTGCGTTGGTATTGTTAATAACGCCCATGTAATTAAGGTAAAATAAATTAACAATCTTTTCATTTGATTCTCCTTGATTAATGAATTAAAAACTTTTTGCCCAACAAAGCCTTCTTGAAACTCAAAGTACGGCTCGTTTTCAACCTCAGAAATTAAAAGCTACGTATCACCTCCTTTTTGAGTTTAGCAATTGACAGACGATTTTATAATTAGTTTTTTAATTTGTTATAATTTCAAACGCAATCCCAAATCACTGGTCATGCCGTATCGCTGTTCGGAAGCCGGAAAACTATTTTTTTGATTGATGTCGATATCGTTTTCGCCGGTTATATTATTCATGTTAAAGAATACCTGAATTCCGTACCATGGAAGTTCCTGTCTAACCGATAAATCCCAGCGTGTATACTTTGCCGAGTTTACTCTGTTCTGCATCCAGAAATCCGGTCTTTTGAAAATGTTATCTTGATAAAGCATCGAAAGTCTTGCCGAGAATCCGCCGTAATCATATCCAATAGAAAGGTTAACAATGTCGTTCGGCTGATTTAACATACGTGTCGTGTAAAAAGTATCAACTATTGTTTGCTTAAATGTGCCGTCTTCATTATACGATGTATTAACAATGCTTCTCGGATAGTTAGCTTCCGAAAAAATATGCGTATAGTTAGCCGTCAGCAGAAGACCGCTGAACGGCTGAGGCAGAAACCAGAAACGTGTTTGCCATTCGGTCTCAAGTCCGTAAATGTCGATCGGCATCGGATTATTGATGTAGGTATTGAAATCGTATAATTGATTTTTCTTCTTTGGTAAATCAGGGTAGTTATCGAAATTGGTAACATAGGTATGAGAATAGAAAATTAAATCTCTTATTTTTTTCTTGAATCCGTCAATCGTAAAAAGACCGATCTCGTTCGTAAAGACCGAAATTACCAAATCGTAATTTTCTGATCTGGCAGGATTCAAACGATAATTGTTATAAGAAACAAACCCGGTTCCAACGTAATACCTTGGGGTGATAGTGCTATAATCGGGATAATTCAAAGTATTGGTATATGCAAAGTGTACTTGCAGCCAATTTGTTGGTTTATATCTTAAATGAACCATCGGAAGAAAATATCCGTGCGATTGTGTAACGGTAGTATCATGACCCTGAATGCCGCCGGGTACGGTTTCTCCTCTCATAGCGGTAAATGTTGTTGTTAGATTTTGATAGCGAACGCCGGGGAGAACAGTAATCATATCGCCGATATTAAATGTAACCATAGCGTAACCAGCGGATTTGTTTTCGTCGCCATTATAGTCGTTCAGCGCTGAAGCAAGTTTGTTTATTTGATATCCTTCAAGCGAACTTGTTCTTTTTGCGATAGGTAAAAGTTTCCACATTAAATCAACACCTATCGGGTAGGCAAGTTTATAATCTCCATTTAAAAATTCGCCGTAGCTGTATGTGCTATCAATAAAATTAACAAGGCCTAAACGACCGCCTGCAAACTGCAACCATGGATATGCTTTTTGAAATGCCGATACAACGTTTCCGCCGCCAGAATAGCCTTGGTTGCCGGAATATTCATTATAATCATACCATCTATTTCTATGCTGGTACATTCCGCCGAATTTAATTTTTGCATTCAGCAATTCGGTAAAAGTTAATTCAGTTTCAAAATCTAAATTGCCTGTAATTACTCGTTCTCTTTGAAAAATTTCGGACGTTCTAATGTTCATTAAACCCGCAGCGTTGTAATTAGGTGTAACATAAGCCGCAAGAGTACTCGGCGGAACTTTTGATAAATCGCCTTTATTTCCCAAGCCGGCATCTTCCTGCCAAAAATCGAAATACAAATCTTCGGGGTTTCTGCTTTCCGTGTAACTATGCGATAATTTAAAATCGACATGGAATAAAGGTATATCCTGCTTAATGCTTAGGAGATTGCTGATAACGTTTAATTTGTTATGTGCGTCATTTGCGGAGTACCATAAATCGTTGCTGGTTTGTACGATAGATTCGCCACGGCTGATTGCTCTTGTATCACTCGAACTGAAAAAATTCATAAAACCTATTTCACCGGTTTTATGCTGATAATCCAGAACTGCAGTTAAGCCGTTTCTTTTTCTCGTTCTATAAACATCTGTTAAATCCAGCGAGATTAAATCCGGTCTGCCGGCATCACCGTGTGTTTTATCATTTAAAAAGTAATCGGCGCCTAATTCATTATCGCTTAAATTTCTTTGCTCAACCGTACCCTGTAAAAAAACTCCGAAGCTATCATCGAAAAAACGTTTTTCAAGCGAAGCGACAAACTTGTAATCTTTATATTCGTTCTTCAAATTATTGTATCCGCCTTGAGAGGTAATATCAATCATTGGAAGCCAGGGGGCAGAAATACTTCTGTTGGGAAGATTTTTTGCGGCTTTTCTCATATCAAAATTAACAACACCACCGATCAATGTAGCATCCATATCGGGTGTAATCGCTTTAATAACTTCAATACCTCCAAGCATACTGGAAGAAATCATACTTAAATCTGCAGCTCTATCACCCAAAAGTCCTGCTGAGCTTTGTTGATTCTTATCGCCGGAAGTAATATTATTATTGGAAGCAACATCGCTGGGCAATTCAACGCCGTCGATTGTAACCTGATTATACTGCGGAGATAATCCGCGAATAACAACCTGCGAACCCTCGCCGCCGGTTCTTAAAAGCGAAACACCCGGCAATCTGCCAACAGATTCAGCGGCATTTGCATCCGGCAGTTCCTGAATTCGAGCCGAGGAAACCACATTCTTAACAGATATGGATGAGAGTTGCTCATTGATTGCTGCCATCTGTCCTTCTGCCTGCGCAGTTACAACAACTGTTTCCCCTTCAAAACTTTCGGCTGTCAAAGCCATGTGGCACTCGGTAGTTTTTCCTTCAGTTACTTTGACAGATAATTCCAATTGTTTATATCCTATATACGTGGCTCTAATCACATAAGTCCCGGAAGGAATATTTGCTAAAGTAAATCGGCCTTCGGCATCGGTACCGGCTCCTTTGCTAAGCGCTTTAATATAGATGCTTGCAAAAGGCAAAGGTTCCTTTGTCTGAGCATCCGAAACCGTTCCTTTAATTGTACCACTGCCGGGGAGGGAATACAGATTAGTTGAAATTAGAAGAATAAATAAAATACTATGCAGTATAAATTTTTGCTTCATAAGCATGTGGTCCTCATCAGTTAAATTATTAGATCCTTTTTAATAGAGACTCTTTTATTAAAATTAATCTCACATGGGAATGATATGTTTTTTCGAAAGTAAAATAAACTCTGTATTTATAAAAAGCAATACATTTTTTGTAAGATTCTTAACTCAAATAGGGATTTTACGCCAGGATATATTCTTTACTGGAATAAACTAGGGTTTAACGGTCTATTCTAAGAATATAATTTTCAGAAAGCATATAAACTCATTTTGAACTTTAAAATCATTTTGCCCATCACAAGCGTTTTTTCACCGGAAAATTTTTTTTTAAAAAATTTTCTAAGTCGTTTAACAACAAGCTGAACATTATTTAAATCATTTCCACTCGTTAAGTTCATGAGATAAAAGCATGCTTGCAGTTTTAAAAGAAGATCATCATTGCATGTCCGCGTACGTAATCTTTCATGTAAATCTATAATCATAGTTTAGCAATCGACGTAAATAAATTCTTTCTCTTGAGCAGTCATTCCTTTGCCTTCAAGTATTGGCGAAAGTGCCATAAATTTAAATTTGCGGCGCCGGATTGTCTTGCAATTTACAAAGCTCTGCTTGCCGTTTCCACAAAGTAAATCTCAAATTTACTATGGCAGTCAAATATTCTAATTCGCTGCCTTGCTATCATTTTTCAAAACGACTCGCGATTTCTTTAATTGTTAATTCACCTGCCGGGTATTAACGCCGGCAAATTTTTATGATGATGGTATAAAAAAAGTATTGACTACAGAAGATGATATACGAATTATTCAATCCGTTGAGAAACTACACGAGCAAAAATTTTCTACTGTTTCTTTAGTGAAATCCAGGTCAAGCCGTCGTTTCGTATATGGACTTTTTGCGTGCCATCATTGGATTGAAGCGTTGCTTCAAATAAATCGGAAGTAGATTCGATAACCGGCGGCCAAACATAACCGGGAATATTCTGCTCTTCTATTCCAAGAGATTTTAAATCGGTGCTGAATTTTCCGTGTTCGGAGAAATAATTTCTTTCTTTATAATAAATTTGACGTAACAGCCATTTGGCAAGCTCTTCTTTCTTTTCAATAAAAGATTCTTTAGAAGAACCGACAACTGCGGTTGAAAACTGAATGAATCCCCACATTTCCGGATAATGCATATTTACAACACCCTGAGGCGACCAAACCCAGTTATCTTCCGGGTAAGGTTTGTTTGTTGCAGGATTAATAACTTTTTGATATTTGCCGTCTTTAACCTCGGTTTTCCATTCGACCCGCGAAAAATTAATCCGCCACTGATCTTTATCTTTGGGCGGTGCGTTAACTTCAGCGATTTCACTAAACGCTTCCCACGGGAAAGCAACTTCAATGGTCCAATGTTTATCTTTATCGCCGGGTTGATTTAATGTTCCGTCGATGGACACACCGGTTTTAAGACCTTTGTAATCCCAGCCGTTTACCGCTGCTTTGTTTATATCTCTGTAGGGTTGAACAAGAAGCAAATCCCAAACAGTATTAAGAGCGTTCATTTCGAATTCGCTGTAACGGTGAGTATCGCCGTCGGGGTCAATAAAAATTTCAAAATCATTATCGTAAAAAATTACATTGTCGCGCTTTGTAATTGTAGCCCAAATATCCGGCTCTTCAAGCTCGGCAGCTACGTACAAATAATTTTCATCCCAAAGCATTTTTGCACGTGTGCGAAATCTCGGTGCAGGTTTAACAGGTCCTTCTATATCAACAAAATCGTCGGTCCATTCGGCCTTTGCCCAGGAAGATTCATCCAATTTTCCGTCAATTAAAATCGGGCTTTCGGCTTTGTAGCATATATACTTTTTAGGCGAGAATTTAATTTGAGGAATTTGAAGCGGCTGTGAATTTAAAACTATGCCTACAACAAAAAGCAGTAAAAATATTTTTAGCATGACGATTCTTTATCTAGT
Organism: Bacteroidota bacterium; assembly: GCA_021814855.1. The sequence continues at coordinate 5,715 of JAKAHQ010000097.1, forward strand.
GGATTTAAAGTTTTGCGTCTTCTATCAATTCTTCTATTGCGGAGTAAGCCAGACCAACAACCGTATCGGCGGCTCCGTAGTAAATCATTACTTTGCTTTTGGGTAAAGCAAATCCTTCTTCATCAAACTCTTCCACAACCATTCCGCACGGAAAAACAACATTCGGAACTTGGCCAGTTAATTCATACAATTCTCTTGGTTCAAGAATATTATATTTTCCACGATATAAAACTATGGATGGATCATTAAGATCATGCAGAGCAACACCGGCTTGATAAATATTTGAGCTTGCAAAATGCATTGCTACTCCGTGATAAACATGCAGCCAACCCTTGCGCGTTTTTACCGGTGGCGGACCGGAACCGATATTTTCATCCCAGTAATGAAATCTTCCGCTCATTACAGGTCCAACGGATTTCCATTTTAAAAGATCGTCCGACTCAGACAAATAGATTGTATTACCGGATGATGGTCCCGATTCAAGCTGAACTTTATTAGGGCGATCGAACCGGAGATATTTTCCGTTAACTTTTTCAGGAAATAAAACGCCGTTACGTATATCGCCATCGGAAACAATTCCAAGAAAAGAAAAATCTTCAAAGTCCGTGGTTTTAGCTAATCCAAGTTGACAGCCGGCATCCATATCCATTGCGAACATTATATAGTATTCGTTTTCAATCTTTGTAATCCGTGCATCATAAATATGATATATTTTCTCTTTGACGTTTTCCATTCCTTTAAAGTCGACAATTTTATTGTCAGATTTAAAGGTTACTCCGTCCAGACTTTCTGCTTTAATAATAAATGTTTCTCTTCCCCTATTCTGAACGCGCAGAAGAAGAAGATATTTGCCGTTATATTTTATCGCACCTGGATTGAAAACGGAAGAAACATCAACCGCATGGGGTGGGATATTTGGAATATTTTCTCTTGTAACAACAG
>JAKAHQ010000098.1:0-5127 GCA_021814855.1 Bacteroidota bacterium
GTGCATGTTACGGCAGTTACCGAAGTTGATATGACTAAGATTTCTAATTTCATCGAAGCTAAGCGAGACGCGTTTGCCAACGAAGGCGTAAAACTAACTTACATGCCTTTCATTTCCTTCGCGGTAATAAGAGCGTTAAAAGAATTTCCGTTGATGAACGCGTCGATTGACGGGAATAACATTGTCGCTAAGAAATATATCAATCTTGGAATCGCAGTCGCCGTTGAACCGAACGGTTTGATTGTACCGAATATTAAAAATGCCGACGAGAAGAATATCCGCGGACTGGCCAAAGCAATAGCTGATATTGGCAGCCGAGCAAGAAATAAAAAACTTGTTCCCGATGATGTGGTTGACGGAACATTTTCGATAACAAATTACGGTGTATTCGGTTCGTTGTTTGGAACGCCGATTATTAACCAACCCGAAGTTGGAATTCTTGGCGTTGGCGCGGTAACTAAAAAACCGGTTGTAATTGAAAACAACGGCATTGAAAGCATCGCCATCAAGCCGATGATGTATTTATCGTTAAGTCATGATCACCGTTTGGTTGACGGCATGTTAGGTGGTAAATTTCTGAGGTCGGTTAAAAATATTTTGGAAAATTTTGATATAAATATCGTATAACCTTCCTCATGCTCTTATTCGCAATCTTGGACTTATCACACAGAAAGACTTAGAGCAAGAACAAGATCATGAGGAAAACTAAAAATAGAAAACACAATGAAAATCAATCAGCACCAATTGGCATTTAAAGAAGAAACGGAAAAGAGCAGGGAAGAACTTGGCAAGAGACCGGACTGGTTGAAAGTTAGACTGCCCAGCGGACAAAATTATAAAGAAGTTTTTGAACTGATGCGCAAGTCCAAACTAAACACGGTCTGCGAAGAAGCAAGGTGTCCAAATCTTGCCGAGTGTTGGAATAGAAAAACTGCTACATTTATGATTCTTGGCGATACTTGCACAAGAAGCTGCGGATTCTGCAATGTAAAACTTGGAATGCCAAACGAGCTTGATCTTGATGAACCCCGCCGTGTTGCAGAATCTGTTGAAGCGCTCGGCTTGAAACACGTTGTTATTACTTCCGTTAACCGCGATGAACTTAAAGACGGAGGAGCTTCAATATTTTCGGAATCCGTTAGATTGATTAGAGAAAAAATGCCCGACACGACTATTGAAATTCTAATTCCGGATTTCAAGGGTGAGGAGGATGCGTTTAACATCATCATGAAAAATCCGCCAGATATTCTTAACCACAATTTGGAAACCGTTAAACGGCTTTACCATGCTGTCCGTCCGCAGGCCAAGTATGAAAGAAGTCTCGAGGTTATAAGATGGTTCAAGGACAAAGGACTAAGAGCCAAAAGCGGGATAATGGTTGGAATTGGTGAGAACAACGAAGAAGTATTCGGAATTATAGAAGACTTGCATAACAACGGATGCGATATTATGACTATCGGTCAGTATCTCCAGCCTACCAAAAATCACCTACCGGTCCACAGATACGTTACGTTGGAAGAATTCAAATCTTATAAAGACTATGGATTACAAATCGGCTTGAAAGCAGTAGAATCTTCGCCGCTTGTGCGAAGTTCTTATCACGCAGATAGACATGCCGAGTTAGTTTAATGCCGGTTTTTACAATCATTTGGTAAGAAGCGTTTATCAAAATTTAAAAATTCATAATTGATTAGTCCCTTGCGGTTCCGTAAATTTTTTTTATTTTTGGAGTTAGAGGTCTGAGAAACGATTTCTCATTCTCTCCTTTTAATTCTCATTTATAAAAAAAACTGTGCATCGAATTCATACAAATTCATTTATAAAAATTGCCGTTGATAATTTGCGACTTAAACACGGAAAATATGATTAGGTTTATTCGGAAAGGGAATTGAATTTGGCACGTTAGTTAGAAGAGGATAACATCTTCGACCTAAATGCGATGAAAAAAATTTTACTCGAACTACATAGACTAATACTAAAACAATCTTACTTTAAGGAAAGGTTATGGTGAAAACTATAACCTTTTTTTGTCTCATTAAACGAGGTAAAAACTATGGCAAAAGTAAAAGGTGATATCATAATCGATATCGAAAAATGCAAAGGGTGCGAACTGTGCGCCGCTGCGTGCCCTCAGGAATCCCTCGAGCTTTCTCGAAAGTTAAATTCCAAAGGTTATCATTATATAGTTAAGATCGAGGACAATTGCACCGGTTGCGTTAACTGCGCGCTGGTTTGTCCCGAAGGAATAATAAAGGTGTACCGCAAGACGGAAAAAAAGAAGGAACAAATAGCAACAATAACTAACGTAACCGGAGATATGACAGTAACGGTGAACTCATGAAAGAACTAAAACTAATGAAGGGTAATGAAGCTTTAGCGGAAGCTGCAATCCGCGTCGGGTGCGACGGCTATTTTGGATATCCAATTACGCCTCAATCCGAAATATTGGAATACTTAACCCAGCACGCCGCGGCAAGAACCGGAATGGTTGTTCTTCAGGCCGAAAGCGAAGTAGCTTCGATCAATATGATCTACGGCGCGGCCGGAACCGGTAAAAAAGTTTTAACAACATCTTCTTCACCGGGTATCAGCTTAATGCAGGAAGGAATCTCATATATCGCTTGCGCGGAATTACCGTGCTTGATTGTAAATGTAGTTAGAGGCGGCCCGGGACTCGGCACCATCCAACCATCGCAAGGAGATTATTTTCAAGCCGTAAAGGGAGGCGGCCACGGCGATTATAGATTAATTGTGCTCGCTCCGTCTACAGTTCAGGAAATGGTGGATCATGTTAAGCTTGGCTTCGACCTCGCATTCAAATGGAAAAATCCTGTTATGATTCTCGCCGACGGAGCCCTTGGCCAGATGATGGAAAAGGTTGAGCTGTTTCCGCAAATACCGAGATCCAATGAAGTGCCGTCATGGGCTACAGTTGGTAAGCCGAAAAATCGCGAAAGAAATTATATTACTTCTTTGCACATGGAAGCCGAGGCAATGCAGGAAATCAATAATCATCTTCAAAATAAGTATAGAGCAATTGAAAAGGAAGAAACTCGCTTTGAGATGGTGAACTGTGACGATGCCGATATTATCTTAGTCGCTTTCGGATTAGTCGCAAGGATTTGCACTAAGGTAGCTCATCTTGCCCGCGAGAAAGGAATAAAAGTCGGAGTGTTCAGACCAATCACTTTATTCCCGTTTCCATACGATGAATTAAATAAATTATCCGGTAAGGTAAAAGGAATGCTTACAGTTGAAATGAATGCCGGTCAAATGGTGGAAGATGTTCGGCTGGCAGTCAACGGAAAAATTCCGGTAGAGTTTCTCGGCAGAATGGGCGGAGTAATTCCGTCGCCTGACGAAATTCTTCAAATGGTTGAAGAAAAATTTGTAGGAGAAACCGTATGAACGAAAAAACTATGTTGGAAGAAGAAAAGCACTACGAACAGGTAATTGCAGAAGAGAGTGTTTGCACAAACGAAAATTTGGTTTTCGAGAAAACTCCTGTTTTGTTGGATACACCAATGCATTACTGCCCGGGCTGCGGTCACGGTGTTGCTCATAGATTAATTGCCGAAGCAATTGATGAACTCGGCATTCAAGATAAAACAGTCGGGGTTGCACCTGTCGGCTGTTCCGTCTTCGCTTATAATTATTTAGATATAGATATGACTGAAGCCGCCCACGGCCGCGCATCCGCTGTGGCTACAGGTATTAAACGTGTACTTCCCGATAAATATGTTTTCTCGTATCAAGGCGACGGCGATCTTGCCGCTATCGGAACCGGAGAAACAATTCACACATGCAACCGCGGAGAAAATATTCTTATAGTATTTATTAATAACGGTATTTACGGAATGACCGGCGGTCAGATGGCGCCAACGACTTTGGTTGGAATGAAATCCACTACGACTCCGTTTGGACGAGAAGTTTCCGTAATGGGAAATCCTCTTAAGATAACAGAATTGGTTGCTCAACTGCCAGGAGTTTATTACTGCACACGTGTTGCGGTTAATAACCCGGTGAATGTTCGCAAAGCAAAAAAAGCAATCGTGAACGGATTTAAATATCAAGAACTTAATAAAGGATTAAGCTTTGTCGAGATAGTTAGCAATTGTCCTTCAAACTGGAAGATGACTCCCGTTGAAGCCAACAAGTGGATGGAAGAACACATGTTTCCGTTTTATCCTTTGGGGGATTTAAAGGTTCCGCCGAAGAACGATCAAGGAGGTAATTGATATGACTGAAGAAATTATTATTGCCGGATTTGGCGGACAAGGTGTTTTATCAATGGGACAAATTCTCTGCTACGGTGGAGTAATAGAAGGCAAAGAGGTAAGCTGGATGCCCTCGTACGGACCGGAAATGAGAGGTGGAACCGCAAACTGTATTGCAATTATTAGCGACACTAAAATCAGTTCACCGATAATTTCCAAATTCGACACCGTGATTGCGCTCAACCAGCCCTCGCTGGATAAATTCGAACATAGTGTAAAACCCGGCGGACTATTGATATACGAAGCCGGTACGATTCTAAATCCACCTAAAAGAACCGACATTGATATCGTTCCTATAGAAGCTTCGAATGAAGCGGCTAAACTCGGCAACACAAAAGTTATGAACATGATTGTTCTCGGCGCCTTGTTAAAAAAGAAATCGGTAATATCGTTTGAAACTGCCGTGGAAGGATTGAAAAAAGTTCTTCCGGAAAGATATCATAAACTTATTCCTTTGAATAAATCCGCGATGGAAAAAGGAATGGAGTTAGCTGAAAAAATTACAGTTACAACTTAACCTTCATTTTTTATATAGTTATGAAGGCTGCAATAAAGCAGCCTTCATGATTATCTTTAATTCATTTTTTATTTTGATAACTCCCTCTCTTTTTGGAAATAACTCCTTTCTTTCCTAATTTTACGGGCAAAAATTTTGAATTCAAGGAGAAAAATGGCGAGTAATGAAGGTGTTATTGCCCAAGTCATAGGTCCCGTTGTAGATATTGATTTCCAAGACGGATACCTTCCAAAAATTTATAATTCGATTAAGATCCCAAGTAAAAATGTTGAAGGCCTTGACGAAGAATTGATAGTAGAAGCCCAGCAGCATCTTGGCGAAAATAGGATTCGT
>JAKAHQ010000098.1:5137-6635 GCA_021814855.1 Bacteroidota bacterium
TTGCGATGGATTCTACCGACGGGTTGGTTAGGGGAATGAAAGCAATTGATACGGGCGAGCCGATTTCCGTTCCGGTTGGACCGGAAACTTTAGGAAGATTAATCAATGTCATCGGCGATGGAATTGACGGTCTGGGTGAAATAAAAACACAAAAGCGTTACCCCATTCACCGCCACGCTCCACAATTTGATTCCTTAACTACTAAGCAGGAAATTTTTGAGACCGGTATAAAAGTTATCGATCTGATCGAGCCGTATTCCAAAGGCGGTAAGACAGGTTTATTCGGAGGCGCGGGAGTTGGCAAAACGGTTATTATCCAGGAATTGATTCACAACATTGCCAAACAACACGGCGGTTATTCTGTGTTTGCCGGTGTTGGTGAAAGAACCAGAGAGGGAAACGATCTTTGGCTCGAAATGAAAGAGTCGGGAGTTATTAACAAAACCGCGCTAGTGTTCGGACAGATGAACGAACCTCCGGGAGCGCGTTTAAGGGTTGGTCTTACCGGATTAACAATAGCAGAATATTTCCGCGACGAAGAAGGCAGAGACGTGTTGTTGTTCATCGATAACATTTTCCGTTTTACCCAAGCCGGTTCGGAAGTATCAGCATTGTTGGGACGTATGCCTTCGGCAGTCGGATATCAACCTAATCTCGCGACTGAAATGGGTGAACTTCAAGAAAGAATTACATCAACTGATAAAGGCTCAATTACTTCTGTTCAGGCTATTTATGTTCCTGCAGACGACTTGACCGATCCGGCCCCGGCAACTGCTTTCTCTCATCTTGACGCTACAACGGTATTGAATCGTCAAATATCGGAACTCGGTATTTATCCCGCCGTTGATCCTCTCGATTCAACATCAAGAATTCTTCAACCGGATATCGTTGGTGAAGAACATTACAATGTAGCAAAGAAAGTAAAAGAAATTCTCCAGGCGTACAAAGATCTTCAAGACATTATTAACATCATGGGTATGGATGAGCTTTCCGAGGATGATAAAGTAATTGTGCGTCGCGCAAGAAGAATTCAGAGGTTTATGAGTCAGCCGTTCCATGTTGCCGAACAGTTTACAGGATTCCCCGGCAAATATGTTAAACTGGAAGATACTGTAAGAAGCTTCAAAGAAATTCTTGACGGAAAGCATGATAATCTTCCGGAACAAGCATTTATGTATGTTGGAACAATAGAAGAAGCTGTTGAAAAAGCTAAGAGCATGCAATAATTTCCGGGCTCGATTATTAATATGAAAGAAATAAACTTAGAAATAATTACTCCTTCAAAAAGCGCCTTTAAAGGAACGGTTAAGTCGATTAACATTCCCGGCACGTCGGGAAATTTCCAGGTGTTGTTTAATCATGCGCCGCTGTTAAGCTCGTTTGAAACAGGAAGAATAAAACTCGAAGACACCGAAGGAAAGAAGATTGAATACGCTACAGGCGGCGGAACCGTAGAAGTAAGAAATAATTCGATTATAGTTCTTGCCGACAGCGTTGA
>JAKAHQ010000099.1 GCA_021814855.1 Bacteroidota bacterium
CCAAGTTCAATCTTTTTAATTTTTTTCTTTAATGAAATTTTACTGCCGATTACCGTTTTACCGTCTTTCCAAACAGACGCGTTTTTATCAAAAACAATTTCACTTGAGCCGTCATCGTAATAAACTTTTAGTTGAACCGGCTCCGGTATGCCGCCGATATTCGAAACGCTTACATATATGCTGTCGCCGTTTTGCTGTTTTGCCGCCAAAGCAAGATCGGGATATTTTGTTTCGAAGAACCACGGTTTGAAATACCAATCAAGGATTTGCCCCGCCGTCTGGTTAAACGTAAAAAAGAAATCGAACGGTACGGGGTGTTTACCGTTCCAGCGTCTCATGTATTCGTGCATGCATTTTGTAAAAAGATCATCGCCGAGAAGTTGACGCAGAAACTCGTAAGCGGCGCCGGGTCTTCTATAAGATGCCGTGCGGTAAGCCGGGTTCATCAAGTTGTATGAAAGAACCATCGGCGGAACATCTTCTTCTCTTCCGGCAAAATCGCTATAGCTTTCTGCGTTACGAGAACGCGGATCGTAGCCCGGCGCGTTCCATGTCTGAAAATCAAACGGAAGCATCGTTGCCATTCCTTCGTCCATCCACGCGTATTTCCTTTCGTTAATTCCCATGAAGAAAGGAAAATATGTATGCGATATTTCGTGTGATGTTAGATGAACGGTTATCCAAAATTCCGGCTCGGAAGAATCGTTTACCATCATCGGGTATTCCATTCCGCCCTCGCCGTTAAACACGGTCATGCGCGGATAAGGAAACGGCCAGCCTGGAATATGAGTGGAAAAACTTTCGATAGCTTTACGGGCTATTTCCGCAACGCCGTAAAAATCCTTGGAGCCGGGGTTATAGGCAGCAGCGATAAATGTTTTTCTGCCCGAATTTTTGTCAACCGTCAAGGACGACCCGTCCCACAAATAATGGTTGCTTGTTGCAAAACAAAAGTCCGGAACGTAATCGGCTTTGTATTTATAAGTAATATTATCCTTATCAAGCGTTACCGGTCCGCTCTCGTAATCTTTTGCAGTGACAATTCTTATAATGCTGTCGGATGAGAGAGCTTTTTCATACTTCTCAAAAATTTGCGTAGGAAAAATTTCTTGGCCGTTTTGAAGAACGCCTGTTGCCCAAAGGAGAAAATTTTTCGGCACCGTGATTTCGACATCATAATTATTGAAGTCGTTGTACATCTCGGTTAGACCGGTATAGCTTTGTGTATCCCAGCCGTCAATATCGTCGTAAACTGCCAACTGCGGATACCAATATGAAATAAAAAAGGAAGTGCTGTCGTACATGCCCATTCTAATTCTTGTTTCCTTGGGAATCAGAAAGTCCCAGTTTGTTTCTACCTCGGCTTTTGATTTAGGCGCTATTGGTTTTTCCAAATTCACAATTAAGTTTGTACCGCTTCGGGAAATTTTCTTGTCCGATCCATCTGTTTTAAAATCTTTTCCATCTATCTTTAACATCTTCACATCAACGCCGTTGTCTACATCGGCCGGATTAACTTCCGAGACGCGAATATTTCCCTTCCGGAATAAGTCGTGATAAAGACGAATATAAATCTGCTTGAGCGTGTCGGGGCTCTCGTTGTAATAAACTATCTTCTCTTCGCCGGTAATTTCTCTTGTTCTGGGATTGAACCATGCTTTTATATTATAGTCTGACTTATTCTGCCAATACTTTGGACCGGGCTTTCCGTCCAGCGTACGTGTTCCGTTATCAATTGCTTTCTGAATATTCAGCGGGATAGTCAGATTATTTTGCTGGGCTTGTGCATTCTGAAATAGAAATAGTAAAAAGATTAGGGATGAAAAAATTTTAGTCGCCTTCATGTTAATTTCCCGAATTCTAAATAATGTTGAATGGCTTCAAAAATATGCTGGCCGGGAATTTAAAACAAACAATTTCTCGTATGCGGAAAAATAGATTGGTTTCAGTAATGATTTTTTAATGTCAAATTAGAAAGCAGGTGTTAACCCGCCGATGGAAAAATTATTTTATCTTTTCCATTGCATGCTCAAGATCGTCAATTATATCCTGAACATTTTCAATTCCAACCGAGAGACGAATTAATCCTTCAGTTATTCCGGCAGTCTTGCGGGCTTCCTCGCCCATAGTTAGATGAGTCATGCTTGCCGGATGTTGAATTAAAGTCTCAACTCCGCCAAGACTTACTGCGAGTTGGCAAAATTTTACAGAGTTCATTAAAATTTCTCCGGCTTTGTAGCCGCCGTTAAGCTCGAATGAAATCATTCCGCCGAAACCTTTGTGCTGCTTTAATCCTATTTCATATTGAGGGTGGCTCTTTAAGCCGGGAAAGCGCACCCATTTAATTTTCGGATGCTTTTCAAGATGCTCGGCTATAGGCAACGTGTTTTGGCAGTGACGCTCCATTCTAATCGAGAGGGTTTTCAAGCCGCGGTGGACAAGAAAAGAATTAAACGGATCGATAACACCGCCGTGCTGGTTCAAAGTTTTTCTCATCTTCAAATACATTTCTTCGTCTTTAACCACAATAATTCCGCCCACAACATCGGCGTGCCCGTTTAAAAATTTTGTCATGCTGTGCAGAACTATATCGGCGCCAAAATTAAACGGCTGCTGAAGCGCCGGACTCATAAACGTATTATCAACAACAACCAAGGCCCCATGCCGATGAGCAATTTTCGAAACCTCTTCAAGATCCGTAATTGCCATTGTTGGGTTGCCGGGCGTTTCTATGTAAACAACCTTTGTGTTCGGCTTAAACGCTTTTTCAACTTCATCCGAATATTCCGAATCGACGAAGGTCGCCTCTACTCCAAACTTTGAAAGTATTGTATTAATCAAGGTGTTGGTTGGTCCGTAAACTGATTTTGAACATACGATATGATCACCGGCGCCAAGGAGAGAAATAAGGGTTGTGCTCACCGCTGACATACCGCTCGCGCAACCGAGAGCTTTATGCCCGCCTTCGAGTTCGGCCATTGCATTTTCCATCGCTTCAACGGTTGGATTTTTCATGCGCGTATAAATGTAGCCGTCAACTTCTCCTTTGAAAAGCGCGGCACCGTGAGCCGAGTCTTTAAATCTAAATGTTGATGTTTGATAAATCGGCGGAACAACCGGGCCGAATTCATAATCGCCTATTCCGGCGTGAACGCATTTTGAATCGAAGTGGAGGTTTTTATTTTGTGACATTACTCTTCTCTGAAATAGAAAAATTGTTTTTAAAATCAGCGGGGTTGCAAAGCAACCCCAGCAATACGACAAAGTTCTTTACTCTTCGCCGCTTCCGTTATCGTCTTCCGGAACAACGCGCGCGATATCGGCAATATCATCGCCTTCATTAAGACGAATTAGTCTTACGCCTTGGGTATTTCTTCCCATAACGCGCAGTTCGGAAACCGACTGACGTATTACCATTCCGCCGGTTGTAATAATTACAAGCTCGTCGCTGTCGTTCACTTCTTTCATTGCGATAAGCTTGCCGTTTCTATCGGATGTTTTTACAGTGATAACACCTTTACCGCCGCGTTTGGTCAGCCTGTATTCTTCTATCTCGGAACGTTTACCGAAACCCTTTTCGGTTACAACCATTAAAGTTGTAGCGTTGCGAACGACAATCATTCCAATAACAACATCGCCTTTGCCAAGCTTAACGCCGCGAACCCCGGTTGCTGTACGACCCATATCGCGCACGTCTTTTTCGTTGAAGCGGATTGCCATACCGTTTTTTGTTCCGATTATAATATCGTTATTTCCGTCGCTCAACTTCGCTTCTTTCAAACGGTCGCCCGCGGTAAGATTAATGGCGTTGATGCCGCCGCGGCGAATATTTGAGTAAGCTGAAAGAACCGTTTTCTTTATAGTTCCTTTTTCAGTTACCATAACGACAAACTTATCTTCGCTGAATTCTTTAACCGTAACAAAGGCAGTGATGTTTTCTTCTTTATCTTTTTCGATAAGATTAAGAATGGATCTTCCCTTCGCCGCCCTGCCGCCTTCCGGAATTTCATGAACCTTTAACCAGTAGCATTTGCCCCGATCCGTAAAGAACATTATGTAATGATGCGTCGACGCAATAAACATGTGTTCGATAAAATCTTCATCCTTGGTTCCTGCGCCGGTAACACCTTTGCCGCCACGGCTCTGTCTTCTGTAACCGCTAACCGGGAATCTCTTTATGAATCCCTGGTGCGAGATGGTTACAACAACATCTTCTTCCGCAATAATGTCTTCAAGCGAAAACTCTTTAAAGTCGCGGACGATTTCGGTTCTTCTTTCATCAGCGTATCTTTCTCTTAAAGCAAGAAGCTCGTCTTTTATGATTTGCTTCCTCAATTTTTCGTTCGATAAAATTGCTTTGAGTTTTTGGATTAATTTTATAGTCTCTTTGTATTCGTCTTCAATCTTCTTGCGTTCAAGTCCGGTAAGGCGCTGTAGTCTCATGTCGAGAATTGCTTTCGCCTGGATTTCGGAAAGCTTGAATCTCTTCATCAAATTATTTTTTGCGGTCTCAACGTCTCGGGATTTTTTGATCGTCTCAATAACTGCGTCGATATTGTCGAGCGCGATGATATATCCTTCCAAAATATGCGCGCGTCTTTCCGCTGCTTCGAGATCGAACTTTGTTCTTCTAACGAGAACGTCCATGCGGTGATTGAGAAAGTGATCCATCATCTCGCGGAGAGTTAAAACTTTCGGTGTGCCGTTAACAAGCGCAAGCATTATAACGCCGAATGTTACCTGCATCTGCGTATGCTTGAACAACTGGTTTAGCGTTACAGCGGGCTGGCCGTCGCGCTTCATTTCAATTACAACGCGCAGGCCGTCGCGGTCGGATTCGTCGCGTATGTTTGAGATGCCGTCAATTTTTCCGTCGCGCACAAGATCGGCAATTTTTTCTATCAGCGCCGCCTTGTTAACCTGGTAAGGAATTTCCGTGATGACGATATTTTCCCGCTCGTTTTTCATCACTTCAATGTTAGCCTTAGCGCGAAGAACTATTCTTCCCCTTCCGGTTAGGAACGCATCTTTTACGCCTTCGTAGCCGTAGATAATTCCGCCCGTCGGAAAATCCGGGGCTTTAACAAACTTCATTAGCTCTTCGGGTTTCAGTTTCGGATTATCAATTATTTCTATTAACCCGTCTATTATTTCGCCAAGATTGTGGGGCGGAATATTTGTGGCCATACCAACTGCAATTCCGCTTGCGCCGTTAACTAAAAGATTCGGAAGGTATGACGGAAGAACCGTCGGCTCCTGCAGCGATTCATCAAAGTTGGAAGTGAAATCAACCGTGTTTTTGTCAAGGTCGCGAAGCATTTCGTCCGCTATTCTTGCAAGGCGGGCCTCAGTGTAACGCATAGCCGCGGGGCTGTCGCCGTCTATAGATCCGAAGTTGCCTTGTCCGTCTACGAGGGGATATCGAAGAGAGAAATCCTGCACCATGCGCACCATGGAATCGTAAACTGCGCTGTCGCCGTGCGGGTGATACTTACCGAGAACTTCACCCACGATACGCGCGGATTTTTTATAAGGTTTATTGAACGGAACGCCGAGTTCGTGCATTCCGAAAAGAACTCTTCTGTGAACGGGTTTTAAACCGTCTCTTACATCCGGCAGCGCGCGGGCAACAATAACGCTCATCGCGTAATCGATGTAAGACGATTTCATTTCTTCTTCAAGCGATACAGGTACTACTTTTTCAAATATGGTTGTCATGTTTGCTGTAACTATGGTTAATTATGGTTAATTATTAAAATTTTTTCTCTTGCCATAATCTTTATCGTTCTTACATGAAGAATAAAAAAGTTGTAAACAAGATTTATAAAAGCAATGTTGCCAGGCCAAGGTAAAGAACAATTGTGCTGATATCCGTTAGCGCCAGGGCAATCGGGCCTGCAGCAATTTTGGGGTCCAGCTTTAAAGCATGCAGCGCCGAAGGAACGCTCAAGCCAAGAACAGCCGCAATTAACTGAACAACAATAATGCTTAGCCCTATTACAAGTGCGGCAACAAACAAGCCCTGCCAAATCCAAACAACCAGACCTACAATCGCCGCGCTGCTAATGCCTATTAACAAAGCCGTTTGCGCCTCTTTAGCAATATTCTTCAAATACCATTTAACCGATGGCTGCGTTGAGTGTAATGTTTGTATTGCAACCGTCATCGACTGAATGCTGATGCTTTCACCCAGGCCGAGCATCAACGTCATAAAAAAAGCGATCAATATGCTTTCCGTTAAAGTTGCTTCAAATGCGCCGGCAAGGAGAGCGCAAACCGTTCCGCCGGCAATTGTGGAAAGCAGCCAGGGAAAACGGTATCTCCATGCTTCAAGGGGCGAGGCGTTTTTAACTTCGGAAATTTTAAAACCAATCTCTTCAAATACGTCGTTTACCTCTTCTGGTTCGTTAACGTTAAGCAACTCTTCGGTGAATAGATTCACGTCTACTATGCCTACAATTTTCCTTTCGGCATTGATAACGGGAAAAGCTAAAAATTTATATGTTACAAAGAACTCGCACGCGTCATAGACCGTTGCCGTTGCCGGAAGAGCCGCAA
>JAKAHQ010000100.1 GCA_021814855.1 Bacteroidota bacterium
TTACGGTTGCTAATAAAGCTCAGAAGGAAAGCAGCTACAAATCTAAATTTCTTGCCAACATGAGCCATGAAGTGCGCACTCCTATGAATTCAATAATGGGATTTCTGACTCTCATCGAAAACGACATGATAGACGGGCAGCAGGAACTGCTCGACTTTGCGCGCGACACGAGAATGGCCGCAGAATCCCTGATGGATATCATTAATAATATTCTGGATATATCTAAGATTGAAGCCGGTAAGATGGAATTGGATGAAATCGAATTCGACTTGCGCGAGGAAATTAACAAAGCGCTTTCTATTGTAACTCTTACCGTAAAGACAAAAGGTCTGCAGCTGGAACATCACATTGACGAGAGCATTCCGAAACTTATTTACGGCGACCCGACAAGGTTTAGACAAATTGTTCTCAATCTTCTTAGCAACGCCATAAAATATACCGAGCGCGGAAAAATTTCCCTCAACATTAAAGAGAAATCGAGATCAGAATCTTCTCTTGAAGTGCTGGCTTCGGTTGAAGATTCCGGGCACGGAATTCCAAGCGATAAACTATCTATGCTCTTCGAACCTTACATACAGGTGAAAAGTAAAAAAGGGACAAAGGAAGGAACCGGACTCGGGTTGGTTATTTCCAAAGAATTTGTCCGCTTAATGAACGGCGAGATTCATGTTGAAAGCAAGCTGGGCCAGGGTAGTAAATTTTATTTCAACGTATTTTTCAAATTGTATCCCGGTATTCATTCCATTGCCGGGCAAACGGCTAAAGCAGAAAACGAAGTTGCAGTTGAATCCGCCGAAACAGCCGCTTCTATTCCGCCGGTTCAAAAAGAAATGAAACCCGAAATGGAAAATCGCAAACGGTTATTACTGGTCGAAGACAATCCTATTAGTCAAAATTTGGAAGTAAAAATTTTAAGAGAAGTAGGTTATGCCGTAGAGGCAGTTTCAAGCGGGCAGGAAGCAATTGAGTATGTCAAATCTGGCTCTTTCAACCTTGTATTGATGGATGTTGAAATGACCGATATGGACGGAATTACGGCTACTAAAAAAATTAGAGAACTAAACAGTGCCGAGGCAAAGATTCCTATCATTGCAGTAACAGCTCATTCAAGTATGAAAGATAGAGAAAGATGTTTGGCTGCGGGCATGGATGACTACATAGCCAAACCAATCAATATACACTTTCTAAAGATCACCATTGATCAATGGCTGAACGCGCCTCATAGAGATTAATAAAAATCCCGCCGAGACGGGATTTTTTATTTCCGATCTTGAATAAAAAATTACTCCATCATTAAAACTTCGTTAATGCGAATTAGCGCCCAATCAATCTCATCCTTCTTAATAACGAGCGGCGGTGCAAATCTTATAACGTTTTCGTGCGTCTCCTTGCAGAGAATTCCTTTTTGCATAAGTGACTCGCAAAATCTTCTGGCTCCCTTGGCTTCCGGTTTTAATTCGACGCCGATGAATAATCCTTTGCCTCGTACTTCTTTTACATGTGGAGATTTGATTTCTGTAAGCCGTGTTCTAAAATAATTACCGAGCTCGAAAGATTTTTCTACCAATTTTTCTTCCACGAGAACTTTTAAAGATTCTCTGGCAACTGCGGCGCCAAGAGGATTACCTCCAAAGGTAGAACCGTGATCGCCAGGATTGAATACCCCCAGCACTTCTTTGTTGGATAGAACTGCCGATACCGGGTAACACCCTCCCGATAATGCTTTGCCGATAATAACTGCATCGGGTCTGATGCCTTCGTACATAAATGCAAAAAGTTTTCCGCTTCTGCCTAACCCGCTTTGTATTTCATCTGCAATTAAGAGCACGTTATTCTTTTTGCAAAGATCGAATGCGGCTTTAAGATATCCTTCAGGCGGAACTACTACGCCGCCTTCGCCTTGAATCGGTTCTACAAGAAAGGCAATTGTATTAACCGTTATTGCATCTTCCAACGATTTTATGTTTCCGTACTCAACAATTTTGAAACCCGGTGTAAATGGACCGAACCCGTCGCGGTATTGTTCTTCAGTTGAAAAACTTATTATGGTAATTGTTCTTCCGGCAAAATTATTTTTGCATACAATTATTTCGCCGCGGTTTTCCGGAATGCCTTTAACTTTGTATCCCCATTTTCTTGCCGCCTTTAATGCAGTCTCAACCGCTTCGGCGCCGGAGTTCATAGGCAGAGACATTTCGTAACCGGTTAGTTCGCTCAACTCTTTATAGAGAAGCGGCAACTGGCTGTTGCGAAATGCTCGAGAAGTAAGCGTTACTTTATCGGCTTGATCTTTCAATGCATTCACAATACGCGGATGGCAGTGCCCTTGATTAACCGCCGAGTAAGCGGCAAGGCAGTCAAGATATTTCTTGCCTTCTACATCATAAACCCAAACTCCTTCGGCGCGCTCAATTACAACATCCAGTGGGTGATAATTGTGTGCACCGAAATTTTCTTCAAGAGTTATAAAATCTTTTGTTACCATAAAAACTTTCCTGAATGTGTGAGAAATATTATTAGTGATTCAAATTTAGAAAATCTTTCGGGATAGGAAGAAATGAAATTTTTATAATCATTATTTATTGGATATTTTGCCAGTTGAATATGCTTTAATAATTTTATCGAGGAAAAAATCAATAGAAATGGAAATTAAGACTCACACGATTTCGGTTAACACCAAGGGGGCGAACGACGTACTTGATATTACAGGCGAGGTGCAAAAAATACTTCACGATTCGGGATTAAGCGAAGGCAGCGTTCTTCTTTTTGTGCCCGGTTCCACTGCCGGTTTAACTACTATTGAATTTGAGCCGGGATTGCTAAAAGACTACCCGGAATTTTTTGAAAAAATTATTCCGTCCAAGTTAAAATATCATCATGATGAAACATGGGATGATGCAAACGGGTACGCGCATGTACGGGCATCGCTGCAAGGGCCGTCTCTCACTGTCCCGTTTTCAAAAAATAAGTTGATGCTGGGAACCTGGCAGCAAATTGTTCTAATCGATTTTGACAACCGTTCAAGAAAAAGAAATATTATTGTTCAATTAACCGGAAGCAGAAAGTGACTAAACTAAAATCATCTTTGACTATTTTTCTTTTGATACCTTCCTTAATTTCTTTTGGCTGGGGAGACGAAGGACACCAGACAATAACTCTTTTCGCAATGAAGTTAATTCCTCACCAAATGAAAATGCCCGACAATATGGCTACGGCGATAGTCGAACATTCTATCGATCCGGATCACAGAAAGCGGGAAGATAAAACCGAGGGTCCAAAACATTTTATCGACATCGATTTTTATAAAGAGTTCCAGGACGGAAATATGATTATGTCCCGCGATTCCCTGGATAAAATCTACGGTGAAAAAGTTGTTACAAGAGAAGGGGTTCTTCCTTGGGCAACCGAAGATACTTATAGGGAACTTGTAAATGCTTTTAAAGCAAAAGACAGGGAAAAAATAATTCTTTACGCTTCAGACCTTGCCCATTATGTAGGCGACGGGCACCAGCCGATGCATGAGACGGTTAATTATAACGGGCAGCTCTCTAATCAGAAAGGCGTGCACGCGCGTTATGAAAGCAATATGGTCAACGATTACATCGACGAGATCAAATCTTCATTCGAAAAGCAAAAGCCGTTCTACGTAAAGGATCTTCAAAATTATATTTTCAATTATCTCTATGAATCCAATTCGTATCTCGAAGTTCTTCTTTCCGCGGATAAATTTGCATCCGAGAAAACAGGCGGCCGGTTCGATAAAGAGTATTATAGACTTCTCTGGTTTAAAACAAAATATGTTACGGAAAATGAGTTCAACTCTGCTGCGTTAAGCCTGGCAAGTTTGATCTACTCGGCATGGCGCGACGCTGGCAAACCATCTTTGGGAAAATAATGGCTGATAGAAAAAAATTCGTCACGGTTTTCGGAAGCTCAATTCCCAAACCCGGAGAAAACGAATATGAAATCGCTTATGGGCTCGGGAAAAATTTAGCTGCGCACGGTTTGAATGTCTGCAGCGGAGGTTTCCAGGGAATTATGGATGCCGTTTCCAAAGGTGCAGTAGAAGCGGGCAGCGAGGCAGTAGGCGTTACATTGGATATCTATAATGTCTCCGCAAGCAATTTTCTTACACGTCAAATAAAATGTCATACATTAGCCGACCGGTTGAAAAATCTTGTTGATATAGGCGATGCATACATTGTTCTTCAAGGCGGAACAGGAACACTGCTCGAACTTTCTCTTGTGTGGGAATACATGAATAAAAGCATGATCGACTTGAAACCGTTCGCTTGTCACGGCTTTATGTGGAAACAAATTGTCGACGTGATGGAAGATCAAATCCGCAGAGAGAAGAGGAAAAACGATTTGCTGAAATGTTTTGTTGATATCGACGATTGCGCGGATTATATAATTTCCGCTTTGAAGTAAAATTTTATTTTACGCGACGCTTTCCAAAAAATCTTTCACGTTCTTGTAAACCGTCTCGGCGGATAACTCTTTAATGCATTTGAATTTTATATCGTTGAGAGAGCAGGTAAGAGGTTTGGGGGAATAAAAAAAACAGGGCGAGCAATCCAGGTTTAACGAAACAATTTTATGTTTCGTGTTCCATGGCCGGATGTAATTTGTGTTTGTCGGACCTATTATTGCCACGACATTTAATTTTAATGCCGAAGCGATGTGCATCAAACTGGAATCGTTGGTGACAAACACATTGCATCTTTTCATAACCGCAGCGGATTCTAAAAGTGTGGATGTTTGTACGCTCAATGCTCTATCAGAATTGATTTTTTTTACAATGTTGTCCTTCAACTCATTTTCATCATTACCGCCGAAGACTAAAATCTTTGCGTTAAAATTTTCTATGAGTCTCCCGGCGAGTTCGGAAAATTTTTCCGGTTCCCATCTTCTCTTCTCATGGTTTTTTAAAGTGGAGCATCCGGGATGAAAACCAATGACAATATCACCTTCCGAAATCGAATTGGCTTTTAAATAATTCTCGGCATATACCAGATCATCTTTATCCAATATCAAGTGAAGATCATGTATTGAAGGCGATTTCTTACCGGAAAATTTTTCACATAACAAGAAATTTTCCTCAACGTTGTGAAGATTATCGTTTTCCCTTATCGTAACGTTATTTAGGAAACCGAGATTTAAAAAATCTTTACGAAGATAATTTATTCCCAATCTTTTGGGCGAACCGATTAAAAAAGAAATCAAGTTATATTCTTTTCTGTTTGCCGGGTAGACATTTATAACTGCGTTGTATTTATTTCTTAAACCAAGTACAAACGACAAGGATTTTAGTTTAGGGCTTTTTAGAAAATCAAAGAAGATTATGTTGTTTATCTGCGGCAATTTTTCATAAATGTTTTCAACCCCCTTAAACATTACCAGTGCGTCTATTTGGCAATCGGGAAAATCCGATTTTAATTTTATTAACGAAGGAGTAAACATAAAAGCATCGCCGATTCCGGAAAGAGCAATTGCAAGAATTTTCATGAGTGTCCTATTGGTTTGATGTTTACAAAATTATAAAAGGCAATTAATTCTCCGCATCGTTTTGCGGCGGCTTGCTGAAAAACTGATCGTAATTTTTCCGTTCCCGGTTCAGGTGATACTTCTCGTGAAGTTTTACCAATCGTTGCATAGAAAGTTTATCCAGGTCTTCGTCGTCTTTATGCCGTTTTAAAAGCATCTTATAGTCTTCCAGCTCTTTCGGCTCAAATTTTCTTTCGTATCGTTTAAGAACGTCGAAATAATTTTTTTGTTCTCTGGAACTCATAATTAACTGTTGGTTTAAGACTATTCATAATGAAATTAATTAAAAAGTAAAACAATAAACAACTATATTTACCACTTAAAAATTAGCGTCGGGTAGGTTTTTATGCAAGTATACAAATCATTTTCACCGATAGTTTCGGTAGTTATGCCATCGTTTAACCGGGAGAATTATTTGCGGCGGTCTATCGATTCGGTTGTTGAGCAAACGTACGGCTTATGGGAATTGATTATTGTAGACGATGGCAGCTCCGACGGTTCGTTTAATGTTGTGAACGATTATATTGGTCGACATGAAAATATCCGGTACATGAAACATTCGAACAGAAAAACTGCGCTTGCACAAAATACGGGACTGCTGGCATCCTGCGGAAAATATTTTACTCTTCTTGGCAGCGACGATGCTTTTAAACCCGATCATCTGAAATTACGCGTGGAGTTTATGGAAGCTAATCCCGATATCGATTTTATTCACGGCGGCGTTGAAATAATTGGGGATCCGTATGTGAAAGATAAAAACGATGTCGCAAAAAAAATTCATTTATCCGATTGCGTTATAGGCGGCACCTTCTTTGGTAAACGAAGTATGTTTTTAGAATTGGGAGGATTTAAAGATTTGCGCTATAGCGACGACTCCGATTTCTTCGAACGCGCTCACCAAAAATATAATATCGACAAGGTAAATTTTCCTACCTATGTCTACTACCGGGACACGCCGGACAGCATCTGCTCAACTATTGAATAATTCCCTGGAATAAAGACAT
>JAKAHQ010000101.1 GCA_021814855.1 Bacteroidota bacterium
TTCTACCGTAATCCTGGGTAAAGAATTCAGCTGCATATCGCCGAGTATTCTTTCATAATTTTGATCAACTTTTTCGATTATGGGGGGAGTAATACTTTGAGTTAACCCGTCGTACAAAACAAATTCAATATGTTCGGATTTAGTTTGATCTGCCGGTTTGTTAATTGATCCGGAATTATTCACGCCTTCATCTTTGCACCCGGATAAACCGCTTAAAACCATCGCCGAAACAAACAATATCATTCTATTCATAACGTGCCTCAAATCGTCATATCTATTATTATGGATTGCGACTTTAAATTCAATATAAAAATTATGAGTATGGACAAGACAATTTAAGTTCCTCATAACCGTAGAGACGCACCACGGTGCGTCTCAAAAAATTTAGATTATGTATCCGTCTCGCCTCTGTTGTAAAAACGAGTCATCTATCCCGGCGAAACTCTGTCCTAAAGTTATTACGTCCCCCAAATAATTATTGTTACGCTATACATTCTTCTTCCCGGAAAATAAATCAGGGGGAGATATTATGTCCGTACCATCAAACACAAATTAAATTAAAATAAACGTTGATACTCACCGCTGTCCCGACGCTTGCCGTTTAACTGTCATTAAATATGAGAAGAAAAAATGTGCTGACACGGCACCGCATCAAAATAAATATAAACGTAGAGACGACTCGCCGACCTGCCTATCCGGTAGGCATCGTCGTTTCTAATTAATGTAAAGCCGAGACACCCGTCTAGACTTATACTAACTAAGGCTGATGCCTCGGCTCTACGTAATAATATTTAATATTTTACTGTGGAACGGCAGCACAAAATATATCTTTCCCCTATGAATGATTTTATTGACCGGCATATTGCTCAAAGCCTAATGAGACGATGCCTCGCATCGTCTCTACAACGTTGAAACCCAATTCATTAGGATCAATAATTGGGCAAATTAAGTCCGTTTGTACAAAACAAATCCGTTCTATTGGTTATCGCAATTTTGCTTGGCAACCAGGATTCTATGATAGAATAATTAGAAACGAAAAAGAATTATATAATATTAGAAATTATATTGAGCGGAATCCTCTGCGTTGGGAATTGGAAAAAGACCTGCCTGATAATTTAGAAAAATAGGGACACGGCATTGTACAACTTTAATGTTTTTTCCGGTTGGTGTCGTGTCCCGATAAAAAAAATTATCCTAAAAATATTTTAGGTCTTCGGTTTGGGTTTATAAATTAACGCCGCGGCAATTCCGAGAATAACGGATTGAATCAACCCGTAAATAAACCACTGCAAAGCGAGGTAATAAGGAATAAAATAAGTAACATTTTGCGCAACGGCCGCAATAAAATTCATAAACAAACCGATATATATTCCGTAACGGATTCCCTCAATAATTCCCTTGTTTTCATACCCCTTAACAAAGATAAATACAAAGAAGAACGACCATACAAGATCGGCAATCCACAGCCGCCACATCATCCTGGTCATATCTTCCATACCCCGGAATGCCTTCGAGATTTCCGGCTTACTATAAACCGAAGAGAGAATAACATTGTGAATTAAAAAGTTTGTGAGGAGGAGTAGAATAAAAACAATAATAACCGCAGCCGCAAGTTTCTTTTTGTTCATATCAAACCTCCGAATAGATATTTAAATATTGTTATAGCGGTAAAGAGGAAGCGGTCAAAAATTAAATACTTTAAAAAGGAAAGACAACGTATTTAATTTCCTATTCTCGACCGCGCGGCTTCTTAAGCCGGGTTTTTCCTTAGTGGCGTAGTTTTTATAATTTAGAATAGCTGAATTTATTTTCGCGTCAAAAATAATTATGCGTTTAAAAACAATTGATAAACTTTTAAGCGGGATATTTTTATGGATATAAAGAACGGTTCCGACAAATCGGAATTATTGAAAGATCTTTCTCCGTTTGTTTACGGCACAACACGGCTCGGCGACGATAAAATTCCTTTTGACGAAAGAGTGAATACGGCGTACGCGGCAATGAAATCCGGAGTTTGGTTTCATACGAGTCATACTTACGGCAACGCGCTTGATGTTTTAAGAACGGCGTTCGACCGGGACAGGTCAAAGGTTCCTAATCTTATTATTAAAATCGGCTGGAATGATGCGGGTGAATTGCGCGACGTGATTCATCAAAATATTGATCCTCTCGGCCTGCAAAGTCTTTCAATCGGTCAGCTTTGCATGGGTGGAAATTTAGCGGAGGAATTTGCCAACGGCGGAGATTGCTACAAAGAATTTATTCGCATTAAAGAAGAAGGATTGGTTAAGCGTTTTGTTGTGGAAGTTTTTCCATGGACGTCGGAAACCCCTTACAAAGCATTAATAGCCGGATATCCGGAAGGAATTATTGACGGTTATATTTTTTATTTAAATCCGCTTCAAAGATTCGCCTCGAATAAGTTATGGGATTTAATCCGTGAAAAGGGCGAACCGATAATTGCGATGAGAACTGTTTCCGGCGGACCGGTTCATTCCTTAAGGGATGTACCGGGCTTTGCGTGGAAAGAATATTTACAAAAGCGCGCCGTAGAAGTAGCTCCCGTATTCGAAAGATCGGGAATAAAAAGCTGGACGGAATTTTGCGTCCGGTTTGCCCATAGTTTTCCCTTGGTAAGAACTACAGTGGGTTCATCTGCAAGGATAGAAAATTTAAATGAATATCTTAAAGCGGTTAAAAATATTACGCCGCTGCCTAAAGATATTGTTGACGATATAATTGCTCTGCAATACCGCTGGTCGGATGAAACCGATATTCACGCTGAACTGTGGTCGATGTAAGCAAATAGTTCTACTATTAAGCGCACGATTTTTTTTCTAAATGAACTGCTTAAAAAATTTAAAAGTGTATTTACGAATGAGATTAATTTGTTTTTACGGAATGGATAACGCTAAGTTGACATTAGGTAGCTGTATAGATATATTTGAAGCCCAAATTTGAAAACGCGTTGTTAAAAATAAATTTTACATTGCGGTTCCGTCATTGAAAGAAAATTTTCATTGACGAGATAAAGTGGGGTAATTGGAAAAAGCGACTCGGGTTTATAACCCGAAGTTTAATTGAAATAAAAATTACATCGCGGGGTGGAGCAATTGGTAGCTCGTCGGGCTCATAACCCGAAGGTTCTAGGTTCAAGTCCTAGCCCCGCTACTAAAGAAAATCCTCACTAAATTTAGTGAGGATTTTTTGTTTTAGGTGGTATGATGACTTATTATGTTTATCTTCTTAAGAGTGAAGAAGGTTATCATTATATTGGACAAACACCGGATTTAGGTAGAAGACTCTCCGAACATAACCCCCATACGACACATTCAACAAAGCATGGAAACAATTGGCGTATCATTTATACCGAAGAGTTTGCCTCACGTTCAGAAGCAATGAAAAGAGAAAAATGGCTGAAGTCCGGAGTTGGACGAGAGTGGATTAAAAACAATGTTTTGGGGTGGAGTCCGCCAAAGGTGGAGTAGCTCGTCGGGCTCATAACCCGAAGGTTCTAGGTTCAATCCGCCGTGGCGGACTAGCCTCGCTACTAAAAAACATACAACCCCACACGAAAGTGTGGGGTTGTTTTGTTTTAAATAGTAACATGATATGATTTGGTGTTTTAAGTTGAGCGAATGCAATGAGCGAAATCTCGACGAAAGGGGAGATGCTGCTTCCGTCCATTTAATAACATTGTGGGGGATATGCCGATGCTATAACTTCATTTAAATTAGACTTTTCCAATGTTAGCTTAGATTTAATTACCAACTACAAACTCATCAAAAAACTTTCTCTCGGCTTCCGCGTTGCCTATCAAAATAATCGATTGACCTTTCTCCATTCTTGTCAAGGGATCGGGATTAATTTTTATATCGCCGCAGGATGCAACGGCAATTATACTGCACCCGCTTTTCTCTCTTACGGTAGATTGGCTTATGGATTTGCCGAGAAGCTTTCCGGGTACATTCACCCTGAATACATCCACTCCTTCGGCAATCATTAAAATATTTTCTTTCTTTAAAAGATTGAAAATACTGTTGGCGCCCATCGAAGCGAAAGACATTACAAAATCGCAGCCGGCTTTGTAAAGCAATTCTACGGTTCTATCCAGACTGCATCTGCTGATAATTTGAATATCCGGCCTAAGTTTTCTTATTAGTGTTGTAAGAAAAATATTCATGTGATCGTCTTCGGTTGTAATTGCAACAGCCGGCGAACTCATAAGACCGGATCGCAGGAGAAGTTCTTTATCGGATGCGTCGCCGATAATATATTTTGCCGACAAAGCTTTATCCGGATTCTTTTCGATTATCATATAATCGAGTTCTCTTTCTTCAAGCGCGGCCGCTAACGATCTTCCGACTCTTCCTCCGCCTATAATAAGCACTTGACCGCTCGAAACATTATATATGCAGAACATTTCGTTGTATTGATCGATTTGTTCCTGCGAACCGGCTAATACAAGTACGGAGCGGTCGGATATAATTGTATCCACATTTGCGAGCGAGAATTTTCCTTTTTCCCAAATGCCTACAACAGAAACGCCGGCGAGTTCTCTGAGCCTGCTGAGTCGTAAAGATTTGTTTACAAGCGGCGTTCCTTTTACGGTTGCTTCGGCAATTTTAAGATTTTCGAAGAAACCGATGTCGTGCGCAAGTGCGTCGCCGGCGGTAATTCTTCTTCCAAGGAATTTACCCATCATCTCGCCGGGTTTAATAACGTTCGATGCGCCAGAAGAGAGAAGTACCTCTTCAGCGCTTTCGGAATCGGCTGTCGAAACAATTGGTACATCGGATGCAACATGTCTGATTGCGTAAGTAGCCGTAGTATTTATAAAATGATTTCCGGTTAATACCGCACCGGCAGATTGATTAAGCTGAATATTCCTGTATGTCTCATCGTCATCCGGTTCTCCGCATACAATATTATAACCTTTATCTCTTAGTTCCGCCGCTTTGTTCAAGTCCGGTTCCAGCAAAACATATGTTACCTTAAATTGGTTAAGTTTTCTTATCAACGTTTGGGAAACGTGATCGAAATGCGTCAAGATTACATGGTCCCTCATTGCTCTCGGCAGTTCCCTTAGAATTCTTTCCGGCGATTGAAACAATTTTATAAACGTAAATGGAACAAGTATCAGAATAAATGCGAGCCCCGATACCGAAACGAATACATTGAATAATTTTCCAATATCGCTTTGAAAAGTTATATCTCCCAGACCGAGAGTCGACATGTTTGTTGCCGTCCAGTAAAAGCACGTTGCCCAACTGTAATGCCGGTTTTCGAGCCCCATGAGATAATTAAATATAATTGTGTTTACAGCAGCGAGCAGTATTAAAATTAATATCAACCTTGTGATAAGGATAATATTTCTCCGGCTGGTTCTAATATGGAGCGGAATCGATTGTGGGAAAAGTAGTTTCAATTTACTGTCCAAATTTTTTGAACAATTAAGTAAGTTTCTCCTTATCGAAAAATAAATAATAATATTATTTCGTGTTGAAGTTTGTTAAGCTGACAAATACCGGAATAATTTTTATTCCAAAGCCGGTACGCGGACAATCCTAAGGAAGATAGCACGGAGCTACTTGCTACTTATTTCATTCTTCGCAATATTCGCAGGAAATTATTACGGAAAGTATGCTCAAATCACTTCTAATAAAAGATTACGCTCTCATAGAAAACGTCGAAGTTGAATTCGGTAAAGGATTAAATATTATTACCGGAGAAACCGGCGCGGGTAAATCCATTATAATAGATGCAATGGGACTTCTTCTGGGTGAAAGAGCATCCACCGAGGTAGTGCGTAAAGGTTCCGACAAATCAATTGTGGAAGGAATCTTCGAGATGAGCGGTAATAATAAAGTCCGGCGCCTGCTTGAGGAAAATGATATCGAAAGCAATTCCGAATTAATTGTAAGAAGGGAAGTCTCGCTTAAAGGAACCAACCGGTGTTTTCTTAACGACACTCCCGTAACGTTAAACCTTATTAAAGAGGTTGGAGATTTGCTCGTCGATCTTCACGGGCAGCATGAACATCAATCTTTGTTAAAGCAGGAAACGCATATAGAGATGCTGGATGAGTTCGGCAATCTCGATTCCCTCCTGGAAGATTATTCAATTACATTCGAAAAACTTTCGAAGCTTCAGAAAGAATACCGGGAGCTCACGGCAAAAGAAAATCTTCTGAAGGAAAAACGGGAATTATACGGTTTCCAGATAAAAGAAATAGACGCCGTTTCCCCGATGAAAGATGAAGAAGTAAAACTGGAAGAAGAATTAAAAATTCTCGAGAATTCCGAGAAGCTTTTGACCTTAACGAATGAAATTTACTCCGATATTTATGACAGCGAAGATTCCGTGCGCGATCGGCTTTCAAACGTACGAAATAAAATTTCAGAACTGGTTAAGATTGATAAATCATTTTCGGAAAATCTTCACGAGTGCGAATCGGCGCTCGAATTGCTAAACGATATTTCCAGTTCGGTAAGATCATATAAAG
>JAKAHQ010000102.1 GCA_021814855.1 Bacteroidota bacterium
AGCAAAAAATAAAAGCAGCAATCCCCCGGCAATTTGAAGAATGTGTGCAAGCGACAGAGGTAAATTTCTTAAGACAAGTAAAACAATTAAGGCAATAGGTCCATCGCTTATCATTGGAGAAAACGCGGCAGGCAATGTATGCTTCCACCCCTTCTCCGTTACGCTAGATAACAAAAATGCTTGCAACGGACCTGGCTGAACTGCTGCCGCAAACGCAAAGCTGCTGCCTACTAAAAAATATTCAATCATTATCTGTAAGAATTATTGCCGTTCAAAATAATTAGAAACCGGTTTTGCAGCAAATAATAGGTTGAAGAAAAATGATCTCGCTTTTTAATCTTGCAGATAATCGTTTGTAACAAAGAGTTACTTAACTATCATAGTTGCTCTTTGTGTTAATTATTATCCTAAGCCATGAAGAGTAATTTTTTTATTGAAAAATGGGAACGCAGATTTAACATATTTAAAAGGATTTTCACAGATGGATATTTGAAAAATTATTATGGCTCACATTACGCATAGATGAGCAAATGCGCTCTTTAAAATATTTAGTGAGCGCCGGCATAATGCAAATATAAATGTCTCAAAAGCTATTAATTGACAGAAAAATATATAAAATAATTATAAAGTGATTTTCATGTTTGGATATTTGGTTTTCCGGCAGGAGAAAAGATCAAATTCATTAAATAAAAAAAATGCCATGACTGCGGGCAGCATAATCACGGCATTTTTACGAGGCACAACATGACAAAACTTATTTTTTCTTACTCTTTTTCAGAATCGCAAGATTTTTCTTAATCAATTCATTTCTGGTTTGAACGCTCGCGGCGCTTCTTAAGCCGTCCTCCGGAGTGTTGATGCAATAATCCAGAAGTTTATCGACTGTAGTTGTTGCGACGTGCATTCTTGTATCCGAGGAAGCGTAATAAATTAGTACATCGCCGTTTTTCTTTTTTACCCAGCCGTTACTAAACGTAACGTTTGAAACATCGCCGACCCGCTCTTCGCCTTCCGGCGCAATAAAATATCCTGCCGGTTTATGGATGATGTTCATCGGGTTATCTTTATCCGCAAGCATTACATACAACACGTAACGCAAACCCGCTGCGGTATTTCTTACGCCGTGCGCAAGGTGAAGCCATCCCTTATCGGTCTTAATCGGAGCCGGGCCTAGACCGTTTTTAACTTCGTAGATGGTATGATAAACTTTGCGGTCGATAATAATTTCCTCTTTAACTTCAGCATGTTCCATGCTGTCGGCTAAACCCCATCCAATACCTCCTCCGCTTCCTGTTTCAATAAATCCATCCTGGGGACGGGTGTATAGGCCGTATTTTCCGTTTATAAATTCCGGGTGAAGCACAACATTTCTCTGCTGACCGGAATACGAAATAAGGTCGGGCAATCTTTCCCAGTTAACAAGGTCTTTAGTTCTAGCTATGCCGCAAGATGCGGTGGCGGCGGACGTATCGTCGGGCTTGCTGTCGTCATGTCTTTCCGAGCAGAACAGTCCGTAAATCCACCCGTCCTCATGCTGAACCAGTCTCATATCATAAACATTAGTATCGGGATTTTCTGTTTCCGGCATTGAGATTGGATAATCCCAGAACTTGAAATTATCTATGCCGTTGGGCGATTCGGCTATAGCGAAGAAAGATTTTCTGTCAACTCCTTCGGCTCTTACGGCTAAAACAATTTTACCTTTCCACTCCATTGCGCCAGCGTTAAAAGTACAATTCATTCCCTGTCTTTCCATTAGGTACGGATTCGATTTGAAGTCCAAATCATACCGCCAAAAGATCGGTGTATGTTCTGCCGTAAGTATGGGATATTGATAACGGTTGAAAACGCCGTTGCTATTCTTTACAATTTTATTTTTTCTCTTGATTAATCTTTCGTGTTCAGCAAATAATTTTTTGACTTTCTCGTCAAATGCTTTCCTGTTCATTTTAAATCCTCGGGTTTTTCATCCTGCTAATTAATTACTTTAAACTGTTTTCGCCAAACCTGGCTTCCAGTTTATCCCACCAGTTTATTTTTAAGATTACGGAAGTAACAATCAATATAACAAGCGTAATAATTAAGGAAGTATATTCCTGAATTACAAGAAATACCGGCGCTGCCATAAGGGTAATTTGCCAAACAACGCCTACCAGCACATTGAACATATCGCTGCCGAAATCTTTGTTCGGCTTAAAGTTTGGATTTTGTTTGAGCGCCAATTCCTTAATCGGTTTCCAAAATCCCCATGGTCTTACAGTAGTATAAAATTTCAACAGCACTTCATCGCTTTCAGGTTTGGTCATATATGTAGCAACAAAGCAGCCGATAATGGACGCAAGAAAAATAACGGGGAAAGAATTCATGCTAAGATTATTTTCAATGGGCCAATTATTTAAGAAAGGAATAGCGTTGACGCTGTCAAGCAACAAAAGAATCAAGGATGTAGCAATCCCGGAGAGCATTCCCCAAAAATAACCGTGACCATTGAAACGCCACCAGTACCATTTCAAAACATTTGCCGCAGTGTAACCTCCGTAAAGCGCGGCGGTAATCCAAAGGACCACCTGGTTGATTGATTGAACGAAGAAACCGACGGATACGCCAACTATAACAACAAGTACCGATGTGATATAACTCCATTTAACATAAACTTTCGGTTCGGCGTTGGGGTTGATATATCTTTTATAAATATCGTTAACAATATAAGCCGGGGCAGCGTTTACAGTTGCGGCAAAGTTGCTCATAAAGGAGGCAATCAGCCCAGCCATCAATATACCAAGCAAACCGACCGGAATATAGTTTGCTAATACTTCAGGAAGAATCGTTTCAAAATCGGGACTCGTTAATGAGCTTTTGTAAAGTGTGTTAAAGTTTGTAAGAGCAAGAACCGTTAACCCGGCAATCATAAAATAACGGGAAGGATTTAGCACTAAATTAACAAGAGAGCTCATCTTTGCCGCCTCTTTCGGATTTCTTGTGGAAAGAACTCTCTGCATATCGTAGTTAGGAGCCGGACCTGCAGCGGCAATAAATATTCCTTTGAAAAGCATCATGCCGAAGAATAATCCGAAGATTGAATAACCGTCGGTTTTTATCCAATCGTTAAACGCATGTACTTTTGTAGCCGCGGCATTAGAAACCGATGACCAGTCCATGTTCAAATTCCAACCGAAGAAAATATTTTTCCATCCCTCCGGCAAAACGGAATTTATCATTGCGGGTGAAACATGATACATAGCTATAATTCCAATAGCTATGGAAGCAATTGTAAGTATTGCGTACTGAATTACTTCCGTCATAACAACGCTGAACATTCCTCCTTTAACAACGTATAACGTTGTAACTCCCATCAAAATTAAACCGTAGAGATTAACGTTAATCTGGGGATAATGCGCGAGAGTTTCAGGATTAGTAACAAGCGGAGGTAAAAACGCCGTAACAAATTTTCCTATTCCCTTAAATCCGTATGATAGAAATCCTATTACACCTATTAAAGCGAACACAACAACAATTATATGAGAAAGAGTTGCCCCTTTTCCCTCTCCGAACCTTGTCTTAATCCATTCTGCGCCCGTCATTACGTTAGATCTTCTGAGCCATGCCGATAAATAAACCATCAAAAAGATTTGATTGAATACCGGCCATAGCCACGGGATCCACATACTTTTCAATCCGTAAACCGCCAGCCAGTAAACAAGCAACATTGTTCCGGCAATATCAAACATTCCGGAAGCGTTTGAAATGCCAAGTATATACCAAGGTATTGTGTTGCCGCCCAAAAAGTAATTGTTGATATCTTTAGATGCCCTTTTAGAGATAAGAAATCCTACCATTACAATACTAATCAGATATACTACAATTATGCCTATATCAATAATGTTTAATTGCATAGAATCTCTTTTAGGTTTGTTGGTTGTTAGTTCAGTTATTAAACAAACGTCATACTCACAAATAATGCCAGGAAAGATTATTCTATTTTACCGATTTGAATAATGATTTTAAATCGCAGGAAAATTTACCATTATCAATATGATAAACGTTTATGAAATTAATAAATAGACATTGCTTAGTTTTGATTTTAGGTAGTTGAAGAATAACCCAACGCCGGAAATTCAAAACGGGAACGGGTTACCGGACATTAGTTTGAAGATAAAAATCCATTTGTTCCGCTCGATCAATTTTATTGTATCGCCGGTTATTTTTTTATGATATAAGTCCGGCAAAGCTCTGTTGAAAAGTATGTTGCCTGACCTGCTGAAGTTAATAAAATCTTCAGCGCTGAAATCTCCTTTATAAGGCGCGTAATGATGAACTGTATTAGCGTTACGCCATACCATTGCATAGGCAATGTTTACACTGTCGTCGTTTATCACCTTCATCAAACGGTCGCTCCACCATACCGGATTCGGAATGCTTTCCAAACCGGTTTCGGTAAGAGCCGCAACTTTATTCTTCTCCTTGGCAAGTTCGGAAATGATAATGAGTTTTTTTCTCACCCATCCGAGCCCATCGCCGTTGGGGGTAAAATCCCAATAATCATCGAATCCTAAAACATCAACGTAATCGTCGCCGGGGTATCTTTCCAAATATTCTTCCTTAGTTTTAAAATTACGGTCGGGTGAAAACGCGTAAATAAAATTCCGGACTTTTTTTCTATCTCTAAGATATGTTACGGTCTCTCTCCAAAGCGTTTTAAATTCTCCGGGCGTACAAAAATGTTTTCCCCACCAGAACCAACTTCCGTCGAATTCATGGTATGGACGAAAAATAATCGGAATAGGTTTGCCAGTTGAATCGACAAGAATTTTTGCGTAGTCAGCAATCGAGTCTAAGTCCGCCAGATATTTAAGATAACAATCGCCGCCGGGTAATATTTTTTCAACAGCGCGCGTCGTATCGTAAAAATTATTATCGGTCAGAGGATTATATTCGTGCCAGCAAAATACATTTACCCCGCCGCGTTCATAAGCTTCCGTAACTAATTTTTTATATCTCTCTTTAGCTCTTGCAACTTCGGATTGCGGCTGATGAAACAAGAAGTAAAAATCCCATCCGTATAAACCGGGAAAATCATTGGTTACATCTTTCACATCTGATCGTTGGGCATCACCGCTCCAGCCGACACCATACGAAGTGGATTCATGGTGACCAAAAATAATTTTTCTGTTTTCAGCTAACTGTTTCAGATTATAAAATAAATAAACTGTTTCATTGGTTGCCGAACTATCCACCATCGCTACACCCAATTCTTTTCTAACGTTTACTTTTGTGTACTCGGGAACACAAGCGGAGAAAAACGGGACTGCGAGGATCAAAAGAAGTAGAATTTTCCCTTTCATAATCGGTTCAAGTTTTTCGGTATTCGTCATTTAGTATTTATCGAATTCCCCTTTTCGCTTAAAGCTTTCATTTTATCGGAATGTGATTTAATAATTTCGAGTGTAGAAAGATCGGTATCGTAAATTGAATTCAATCCTTGTGGTTCTTGCGGCGGATCGCCGAAATATTGATCGCCCTCCCGCCATTTGGCATCCGCATTCGGATTGCGAGCGGTTCCGCCCCATGCCCAGAAATTTGTTCCTGCAATAGGAGCTCCTGCCGCTGCGCTGTCGTAAACAATTTCAAATATTTTTTTGAAATATTTATCGCGCGCGGTTGTAGGCGTTCCCGGTTTATACTGTTCAAAATCTCTCGGTATTCCGAATTCTTCCATGGTGATTGGTTTGTTTAACTTGCGGGCATACGCCAAATGCTCATTAATATATTCAACTGCGTTTTTTTCTGTCCGCGGATAAGTTTCATCAATCTTAGTCGCGTCAAACCATCCCCAGTTCTTAGGCCAAAGATGCATAGTAGCATAATCAATATATTTGCTTTCATGGGCTTTCAAAAATATTTCTTCAGATTGCAAAGTGCCGGCAAGCCCTTCGCTTCCTGTTGTTACAAGATGATTGGGGTCCAAAAAATGAATAAGCTTTGCCGAGTCGTCGATCCATTTGTAAAATACATCTGCCGTTTTAATCACATCTAAATTTCTTCCCGGTCTCGGTTCGTTTGCAAGCTGCCAGGCCATAATGGTCGGATCATCGATATATGGAATGCCGGTGTATTTATTCACTCTTGTTGCTAACATACGTACATAACTATCGAAACATTCTTTTGCTTTTTCATTTAGATAAAACTCGGCGGAATAATCCATGAACTTGCCGTACCCGATTTTTGGGTCATCAGGGTCTGGAATTTTATTGTCTTTAAACCATGCGTTGTACTGCGCCATGCCGCCTGTCCATTGCCAATAATTATTCAGAAAAAGAACGGCGTGCATATTTCGTTTTCCCATTTCTGCAAGAAGGTAATCCAACCCATCCAACAAATCATTATCGTAAACTCCGCGAGATTTTTGAAA
>JAKAHQ010000103.1 GCA_021814855.1 Bacteroidota bacterium
GAGCTGTGGGAAAATCATCCGTGTTGCGTTCTTGCAGTGCAGGAAGATTTGATTAACGAATTCCCGGAAGCGGTTCAAGAGTTTACAAAACTGCTCGTCCATGCAGGCAAAGTAATTGAACAAAAGCCGGGATACGCCGCCGAGGTTGCGGTTGAGTTTCTCGACCCGCGCAAGGAATTGGGACTGAAAGTTCCCATACTTAAAAATGTTCTAACGGAACCCAAAGGAATTAAGACGGATAATCTTTACCCGGTGAAATCAGATCTCGATTTTATTCAACATTATATGCACGATAAAATGGGCATCGGTTCTATAATAGACCTGGATAAATTTGTAGATCTTCAGTTTGCAAACGAGGCGTGCCCGGACGCCGATAAGACGGCCCAAAACAAAAAGGTAACGGAAAGCGACTTAGCTAAGAAGGTTCAGCAAATTGCCAATAGGACGGTTAAGAGCGAAAAGGATCTTCATTCCAAATCCGCGCTTAACATGGAAGGCAAATACCTTAAATTTACTTTGGGCAACGAGCATTATGGAATCGACATACTGAAGATAGTAGAAATTATAAAGATGGTTCCAATTACGCGCGTGCCTAACACTCCCAACTTTGTAAAAGGCGTAATAAACCTAAGAGGAAGCGTAGTGCCCGCAATCGATTTGAGATTGAAGATAGGAATGGATGCCGTTGAGTACGGTCAAAAGACCAGGATAGTAATAGTTGAAGACGAAACACACGGTACAAAAATGCGCCTGGGATTAATTGTAGATGCCGTTGATGTTGTATGCGATGTAAAAGCGGAAGATATCGAGAACGCGCCTTCGTTTAACAACCGCGATGAGAACGAATTTATTTTAGGTGTTGTGAAATCGAACGACGGCGTTTATATACTTTTAAACCTTGCAATAATAATGATGCCCGTAAACTCGGAAAAGAAAAACTTGCTTGTGAAGGAAGCGGTTTAAAATTCGCGGAAGAAAAATCTTATTTAAAATAAAACGGGATCGAACAGTCGATCCCATTTTCTTGCGGCTAAGATTACCGGCCGGCAAGCGCTTGGCAGTCTCGGTGTAAATCAAACAAACTCTACGCCCTGCTTAATAATTACCGAAGCTTTTTCGAACATGTTCGGAAACAGGTTCGACGGCACTTTGTCTGATCCTAGAGCTATCTTAACTTGATGACGCGCGCATTCGTCGAAATTACCGAGGCAATACCTCTCTTTGTACATCTTTCCAAGAGCGCTTTCGATAGGCATTCTGTCGTTAAAGAACGGGCATGCCTCTACACATTCACACTTTGCCATAATAATTTTTCCCCGTAAATATTAATGAATTAAATACAAATAAATTATCGTGGTAATTTCTAAATTTTAAAGCATTCCGGTTATCAATCTTTTTTATCCTGTTTAAGAAGAGATGTTTCTCAACAGACGAGATTAGTTTTACTGGGCAGTAGTTAATAACCCAATAACGTGCGCAGATCTGCAAATTAATTTTACAATTCCACGCAGCAGCAAGTAATGCTTTGAGCAATAGCGGCAAATTAGTTATCTTGTGCCGCAATTCTACGCTTCGGTTTATTTTCCTATAGGATGGATAATGGATAATATTACAATACCGCCATGGCGGCGCGCCGTTGTAAAAGTGGGCAGCGGATTAATTGCGCCGGATGGTAAAAAGACGAGCACAAAATTTACGTTACCGATTGCCGGTTTTATAACCGAGAGCCGCAATCAAGGCAAGGAAATAATACTTGTCTCTTCCGGCGCGGTAGCCAGCGGGTTATCTACGCAGCCGCAATTGTTAAAACGCGCCAATCGTTCGATTCCCGAAAAGCAAGCTCTTGCCGCAATCGGTCAATCGTTGTTGATGACGAGCTGGAGCCGCTTTTTCGATTTTCCCTGTTCGCAGCTGCTGCTAACACACGACGATATTTACGACCGCCGCCGTTTTGTAAACGCCAAGAATACATTGAAAAAACTTTTAGAGTTCGGAACACTGCCGATAGTAAACGAGAACGATACCGTTGCCGTGGAGGAATTGAAAGTAGGCGACAACGATAACCTTGCCGCTTATGTTGCCATGCTTGCGGAAGCTGATCTGCTTATCATCTGCACGGATATTGACGGATTGCACGAAGCCGATCCGAAGAAAAATAAAAACGCAAAACTTATTCATGTAGTAGAAAAAATCGATCAGTCAATTTATGCGCTGGCTGGCGGATCGAAAAATCCTATTGCTACCGGCGGTATGAAGACGAAAGTTGAAGCAGCTCAAAAAGCTACGGTGCGCGGAATAGATACCGTGATTATTAACGCAACCAAAAGAGAAGCGCTTGATCATCTGCTGAAAGGAAAGTTAT
Organism: Bacteroidota bacterium; assembly: GCA_021814855.1. The sequence continues at coordinate 2,363 of JAKAHQ010000103.1, forward strand.
CCGGAACGCTTTTCAAAAAAACTCCCAACCCGATGGCCGCAAAGAAACATTGGATGCTGCACGCGCTGCCTGTGAGAGGAAAAATTTTTATAGATGCGGGCGCTTCAAGAGCGCTGACACTGAAAGGCGCCTCGCTTCTTCCTTCCGGCATTGTTGGTTCCGAAGGAGAATTTAAAAAAGGCGACGCGGTGAACATTCTTGCTAAAGACGGCAAAAATTTTGTAGAGATTGCCAAAGGAATTTCCATGTACAACTCTGCCGATCTTAAAAAAATTCAAGGCAAGAAAAGTTCTGAGATAAAAAATATACTCGGTTATTTTGTAACCGAAGAAATAATAAACCGGGACGAGCTCGTTCTGACCGGCGAAGTGTAATCGTACAAAATTTTTTACGAAGGTAAGAAAATGAATACCGACATAATAAATCTTGCCAAGAAAAGCAGGGAGGCCTCAAAAAAATTGGCTTCTTTTGATACCAACAGGAAGAATTCCCTGCTTTTATCAATGGCGGATGAACTGTTGAAGCATGAGGGACAAATTCTTGCGGCTAACGAAGAAGATATTAACGGCGGCAAAGAAAAAGGCCTATCTGCTGCTATGCTCGATCGTCTTCTTTTGACATCGGAACGTTTAAACGGAATGGCCAAGGCAATCCGCGATGTTGTGGAGCTTCCCGACCCCGCAGGAAAAATGAGCAATATGCGCACGCGGCCAAACGGCCTTCAAGTCGGAATGATGAGTATACCCTTGGGAGTGATAGCGATTATTTACGAAGCCCGCCCGAACGTAACTTCCGACGCGGCAAGTTTGTGTATAAAAAGCGGCAACGCTGTAATACTCCGCGGAGGATCTGAGGCGTTTAATTCGAACCGTGCCGTTATTCAAGCGCTCAACGCGGGAATCGAAAATCGAAATGTGGATCCTTCCGTAATTACATTTGTTCCAACCACCGATAGGGAAGCGATGCTGGAGTTATTGAAGCTCGATCAATATATTGACCTCGTCATTCCACGCGGAGGCGAAGGATTGATAAGATTTGTCGCCGAGAACAGCCGAATACCGGTAATTAAGCACTACAAGGGAATTTGTCATTTGTATGTTGATAAAGACGCGGATTTAGAAATGGCAGTTCGTCTTCTGCTCGACGGCAAGACATCGCGCCCGGGCGTTTGCAATGCACTTGAGACGATGCTTGTTCATAAAGAGATCGCCGCAAAATTTTTACCTATGGCGGGCGAGGCGCTCGCAAAGAAGAATGTTGAGATACGAGGCTGTTCCGAAACTTTATCTCTTCTGCCAAATGCCGTTGCCGCAAAGGAAGCCGATTACGATACGGAATATCTTGCGCTGATAATATCATCGAAAGTAGTTAACAATTACGATGAGGCGGTTGAGCATATTCAACGTCACGGTTCCGATCATACGGAGGTTATCGTAACAAACAATTTGAAAACCAGTCAAAGGTTTATTCGCGATGTCAATTCGTCTTCAGTGATGGTTAACGCTTCATCGCGATTTGCGGACGGCGGCGAGATGGGACTCGGTGCCGAGATCGGAATCTCAACATCAAAACTTCATGCGTACGGACCAATGGGTTTGGATGCGCTGACGACGAAAAAATTTGTAGTTATAGGCGATGGGCAAACGCGTCATAAAGTTGATTAATCATTTGCGGAAAATAAATTGATCGAATCGAACTATTTATTGCGCTACCTTTCTTTTGTAATCGGGAGCGGATTCAGGCAGTCAACTCAAGACTTCCTCCTGTTTGCAAAAAATAAAATTGAACCATCAGTTTCCCCATTCAAATTTAATTATGCCGATTACGAAATAAGATTTCCTAATTTTCCCGGGTTAGTCTCTACCGATAAGCTTCCTTCATCTTTCGAGGATTTGTTGGAAATTAGCCGGACGCGCGCGTTTATCATTATTAAGGATGATAAAATAGTATGTGAAAAATATTTCAACGGCAGCAGAGAATCTATCTTCCAGGTTTTCTCAATAACAAAATCTGTTGCCTCGATGCTTATAGGGATATCAATCAGTGAAGGTTACATCGGCGGCATAGACGACCCGATAAAAAAATATTTACCCGAATTTTCTAATAACAGCTTAGGTAAAATTACTATTTCAAATCTGCTTCAGATGCATTCCGGCATAAGATTCAAAGAAGGATTTTCCCCTTTGAAGGAAATGGTTATCAGTTATTTATATCCAAGGGGCAGAAAGTTAATTAATAAAATGAGGCTGGAGGACGAGGTCGGAAAATTTTTTCACTACAACGATTACCATCTTGTACTGCTGACCGTAGTACTCGAAAGAGTTTTGAACAAGAGCATAACCGAATATTTCGAAGAGAAAATTTGGAAGCCGATAGATTCGGAATTTCCGGCGTACTTATGTCTTGATAATTCCAGAAACGGTTTGGAAAAACTTGAGAGCGGGTTAGTATGTACTCCGATCGATCTCGCAAAATTCGGGCGGTTGCTTTTGAATAAAGGAAAATTAAACGGGCGCCAGCTCGTCCTTCCCCAATGGATTGAAGACTCAATTGATTTTACATCGTCCGATAGATCAAAAGAATACTTTAGCTACTACGATAACAAATCATGGGGTAATTGGTTTAAAACCGGCAAAGCCGCGTACAAAAATTTTTGGTGGGGTTATAAGGTCGACGAAAATTATTTCGATTACTTTGCGATGGGCATACTCGGACAGATACTTTATATCAGTCCCCGTAGTAATGCAATCGGCATACGCATCGGCGATGAATGGGGCATTAAAGGATGGTGGCCTACCGTCCTGAAGGAAATTGTTTATTCTTTGTAATCGCGCAATTCCTACTTTAAAAGAATCATCTTCCTGGTCTGAGAAAAATTTCCAACAGTTAACCGATAATAATAAATTCCGGAGGGAAGGGAATAGTTATCCGTATTGAATCCAGAGTTATGTATGCCTGCTTCTCGGTACTCGTTTAACAGCGTAGCAACCATGCAGCCAAGCGAATCGTAAACTTTCAGGTTAACAAAATTCCTTTCACGCTGCTGCCAGCTAATTGTTGTGGAAGGATTAAACGGATTGGGATAATTCTGAAAAAGTTTAATTGATTCGGGAATGCTGCTTCCGCTTCTTTTGTCAACTCCGGTTGTAGGCGCCAGGCGAATTCTGTATACCGAACTTCCCGAAGTGATATACAAAGTTTTTCTATCGCTGTCCCCCCACGCGCAGTTTGAGGGCGACTGGTTTTGAATTACAATCTTATCCAGGTATTTTCCTTCAGGAGAAAAAATCCAAACACCGCCGGAACCGGTGCAGTATAAATTTCCTGCCGGGTCAACCTTCATTCCGTCTGCGTAAGGAGAAACCTTGTTAAATAACTTCTTATTGGAAATTGTTGAGTCGTTAATTATATCCCAAACGTATATTTCACCCTTTGGAGATTCGTTTACGTATAATTTTTTTTCATCAGGAGAAAAACAGATTCCGTTTGGTTTATCAAAGGCACTATCCAGAAGCCGGATATTGCCGGAAGGGGAAATTCTATAAATTCCCCGGAACCCAAGTTCGGAATGCTGACCTGTCGGAATATTAAAATCCGGATCCGTGAAGAAAATTGATCCGTCGGATTTGACTACAAGATCGTTTGGACTGTTAAACTTTTTACCGTTATAGGTTACCGCTATGGGAGTAATTGTTTCGTCGGCCTCCTGCCGAGATACGCGCCGTTTACCCATTTGCGTTAATATTAATCTTCCTTTCAGATCAAGCGTTAAGCCGTTCGAACTATCAGAAGGACTTAAAAAAATTTCTTTCCCCTTATCGGCGGTCCATTTATAAATCTTATTACCGCGTATATCGGAAAAAAGTAATCCAACACTATCTACCCACACCGGGCCCTCCGGCTGTTGAATTCCCGAGGCAATCAGCTCAAGCGTTGCGGCCGGCGGAATGGGAGACTGCGCGTGCGCATCGAATGATATTAAAAATATAGTCGTTAGACTTAAGAGTACCCGCGTTGTGTAAATCAAATTTT
>JAKAHQ010000104.1 GCA_021814855.1 Bacteroidota bacterium
GCCGTAACCTTCTTCTCCAAGCATTCCTCCGGTGGTTTTATCCATTCCTTTAAGCATCATGGATGTAAGCAAACTTTCGAATTGCTTTGTAGCGGAAGCGATCTTTTCTTTCTGCGCTCGATCGTACCGCGAAGGGATCTCAGTCATTTTTGAGATCTGCTTCTGGGGATTATCTATTTTTAATGTTAACTGGTCCATCTTACATTATAATTAATTCTGCTGTTAACGCGCCGGCCTCTTTGAGCGCCTGGAATATAGAAATTATATCTCGCGGCGATACTTTAAGCGAGTTCAACGCGGCGGCTACTTCCTGAACATTGCTCGCACCTTGAATAGCAACTGTGTTTGTAGAGTCCTGCTGAACATACGGTATCATATTATTCACAATAGCCGTGTTGCCTTGAGAGAACGGATTCGGTTGAGACACCATAGGATAATTTCTAATTGTAATATTTAAGCTTCCGTGGGTGATTGTTACCGGTTGAATTTTTACGTTTTGTCCCGACACTACCGTACCGGTTCTTTCATTCAAAACAACTTTGGCAATTTCATCAACTTGAACTGTAATGTTTTCAACGTCGGAAAGAAACGCCATCATATTAGTTTTTTTATCTGCAGGGACAGTAATTTTTACTTCGGCCGCGTCAGTGGCTTTCGATATTTCGCTGCCGAATTTTTGATTGATAGCTTTGGAAATATTTTCGGAAGTAGTTATATCCGGATCGTTTAAATATACCGAAACTACATCGTTGGAGATTTCCGGTTCGGCCATAGATTGCTTCAAGACACCGCCTCTCGGTACTCTTCCGGCAAGAGTGTGATTTCTTGAAATGCGGTTGCCGGTATAAGTATTAATATCATAACCGCCAACGGAAATTGGACCTTGAGCAAAGCCGTATACCTGCCCGTTCATTGCGGAAAGAGGAGTCATTAGAAGCGTTCCACCCTGAAGACTTGTAGCGTCACCCATGGATGAAACCATAACGTCAAAATCGGCTCCCAATTTTAAACTTGAATTTAGAGTTGCCGTAACAATTACAGCCGCAACATTCTTTGTCTTTAAATCCGATTGAGGCGTGGTAATTCCAAATCGTTTCAACATGCTCGTAACGGATTGAATAGTAAACGACGAGCGGTAACTGTCGCCCGAACCAGCAAGCCCGACAACCAGACCGTACCCGATAACCTGCTCAACCGTTTGTCCGTTTATGTAAGCTATATCTTTTATCCTCTGCCCAAAAATCGATTGTATGCCGAAGATGATAAAAAATATGAAGAATAATTTTTTTGATTTCATTTTAAATCCTCTGCCTCATGCACTTAAAAAAGCCAATGAAGAAACTTTGTTATTAGACCCGGCTTCTGCGCGCTGTTGATAATCCCGTCTCCTTTAAAAGTAATTTCAGCGTTCGAAATGTTGTACGAAAGAACAGAATTATCCGGTTGAATATCGGATGTTCGTACTATTCCTCTAATATTTATAACCTGGTCTTCGCCGTTGATGCTAATTTTTTTATTGCCGCTTATAACCAAATTTCCGTTGGCAAGAATCGAATCGACAGTTGCGCTGATTCTTGTGCTTATAGTGCCGGAAGTTTGAGTTGACCCCTGACCGCTGAAATCGTTGCCTGTTTTTAATTCACCGTTAACGGCGGTAGCTTTTGTGCCGGTGTTGGCCGAAAGATCCAAACTCAAATCGCTTTTTCTTCCCGCGGTAGTGGCGGCATTGTTAGAAGCTTGTGTGGATTCAAGCACTACAATTGTAATGGCATCGCCAACCTGGGTTGCCTTGTTATCAGAGAACAATGAAAACGCTGCGTTCCTTCTCATATCCTGACCGTTAACAAGAGCAGTTACTAAAAAAATAATTGTTACTAAAAACCGTTTCATAATGTTATTCTTCCAATAATAAATTATACTGGTCTATTATTTTAGCTTTAAATACATTTCCGTCTGCCTGCACATTTATAATATCATTAAGGCATCCTTCTTGCCTGGCTACAACATCCAATGTTACATCCACGCCGTTCTTGCCAGTATGAAGAAGCATTCTGTCGCCGACATTTACCACCGGAATCGGCTCGATCATTTCTTTAACAAGAACAGAACCCTGCCGAAAAGCAAACTTACTTCTATATAACGATAATTCATTTTCGCTTTCTACAAACGAACCTTCTATGTTAGTTACGTCTTCAATTTTACGAACAAACATTTTCTTCGAGAGCGCTTGATCTCTATTTATCTTCTGTGCGGCCACAAAAACATTCTTAAATAATTTTACTCGCACCGTAATCATGGCAGAACTTACCGAGTTCCGGTTTGTGTAAACATCAACGGGCACTAATCCGTAGCCCCTGTTAATACGAAATTCTTTTCCTTTATTGATTTCAATTTTAGAATAGGAATTCGGCAAGCGCACAACCTGGAATTCATATTTATCGTACGACTTAAGTTTGGCATCCAAATAATTCTTCAACTGGGCGTCAAAAGATTTATTGTTGCCCAAAAACAGAGTAAGCAATATGGAGATTAAGGAAATCATTAAGGTAATTATCGTTTTAAATTATTTGCCATGGTCATCATTTCTTCCACCGTTTGAACGGTCTTGGAATTGATCTCGTACGCTCTCTGTGCCGCAATCATAGAAATCATTTCTTCTACAATATCTACGTTGGATGATTCAAGATAACCTTGATTTACATCGCCGAAGCCGTCGGTGCCGGGCGTTCCAAGAATTGGTCTTCCCGAAGCCGGTGTTTCAGCGTATAAATTATCGCCAAGCGCTTCAAGACCGCCGTTGTTTATAAATCTCGCGAGTTCGATATTTCCCAAAACGGCAGTGTTGCCTTTGTTGTCGGATGTTGTGACTGTGCCGTCTTTCGCAATAGTTATTCCTGTAACGTCGGAGTTGATTGTTAAACCGGGATCCAATTCGTAACCGCTTGAAGTAACAATTTTACCGTCGGCATCAAGTTTAAAAGATCCGTCGCGTGTGTAGGCAAAAGATCCGTCGCTTTTTCTTACCTGGAAAAATCCTTCGCCCTGAATTGCCATATCGAGCTGATTATCGGTAGCGGTAATATCGCCTTGCTTGAAAATTTTTTGTGTAGAAGCCGGTTTAACGCCGTTTCCAATTTGAATTTTCGATGTGGAAGTATCTTCTATTCCCGGCGTCGAAGAAGTTAAAGGATTAACGCTTACTTCCTGGTACATCAGATCCTGGAAGTCTGCCTTGTTCTTTTTAAATCCGGTTGTATTGATGTTGGCAATATTGTTAGAAATAACTTCGATATTAATTTGCTGCGCATACATGCCGGATGCAGCCGTTCTTAATGCGCGTGTTGACATTTTTATTCTCCTTATACTTTTCCAATTTCGTTTGCCTCGCCAAGAGAAGTGTCGAGTGCGTTCATAATTTTTTGGGCTGACTCGTAATCTTTATTCAACTGAATCATTGCTTCCATTTCGATAATAGGATTTGTGTTGGCTTCTTCAAGATAACCTTGGGATATTGCAAAATTGTCCGTCGATTCCGGTTCGAGTTGTTGATTATCGATAGCAAAATTCGATCCTGCGGCTCTATCGAGCATGTTTGGATTTGAAACGTTTGCTATCAAAATATTTCCCACCGGTTTATTGTCTATGTTTATCTCGCCGTCTTTATTGATTTTTATGTTAACGGATTTATGCAGAAGAGTTTCTTCAAGGGAAATAGGGCCGTTGGTGCCCATCACACGCATTCCAGTTGAATTCACAAGGTAACCGTCATCAGCTATTTTAAATTTTCCGTCGCGAGTGAGCTCCGAATTTCCGAATTGATCCTGAACAACAAAAAATCCTTTGCCGGAGATTGCAAGGTCGAGCGGGTTCGATGTCTGCACCACTTCGCCCTGTGCCTGGCTTGTAATTTTTTTCATTTGAGCCTGCCCGGCATTATTCAACTCTTCATAAAACGGAATTTCTCTTTTAAACCCGGTGGAATTTAAATTTGCCAAATTGTTGGCAATCACGTCGATGTTTTTCATCTTGTGATCTAAAGCGCGGGCCGTCGTATAAATTCCTTTTATCATCTCATTACCTCCTACATTTTTCCTACTTCAAACAGTTTTAAGCGTGCAGCCAACAGCATTTCGCCTTTAGCTATTTTTAATTCTTTTGCCATTTTGGAAAATTGTTTCTCGGATTGGTTGAATACTGCATCCTTGCTTGAAAGTTGTTTTCTTACCAATTGCAGTTTGGGATCTTGCTTGGATAAAACTTTTTCGCTTCTAAGCAGCGCAATTTTTTCCTTCAAAGCATGCAAGGATTTATTGCGATACAATTCGCTTAATCTCTTGAAAGAAATGAAGAAGATTACGAGGATAGAACCTATTTCAAAAATTTTCAGATGCAGCGGTTGATGCCAAATCAATAAAAGAATTTGTTCCGTTACGGAGGGCTGTTCAACTGCAGACGTTGATTCAGCCGGACTAGTATTTTGTACATTTGCTGCCGTAGAAATGCTGTAACTCTGATCTTTCTTATCCAATGCTTTTTGAATTTGCGCTTGAACAATTTCCCTGATGTTAACAGAATCACCAACAGCAGTAGTTGATGAAGAATCGGCACCGGCTTGCTGAGCAATAATTAATGAAGAAAAAAGAAAAATTATTAAAACAATTTTTTTCATGATGCAATCTTCCTCTTTAATGGGAATACCAGATGAATAATTGTCCCTCTTAACGGCAAAGAATTAAACTCTGCGCTTCCTTCGTTTTTCTTCATTAGTTCTTTAATAAGATTAACTGTAACATCCGATGTTTGTTCATTAGGCGCATCGATACCTGGAATTAGCTCGGTGGTAAAGACAGACAAAACGATTTTTTCTTTTACATATTTTGTAGTAATAACAATGGCTCCGCCGGATTTAGCGCCTTTCTTCAGCAACGAAAAAATACTTGTCAGCAGCTGCTTCAAATCGTTTTGATCGCTTAAGACCGGTGGAATATTTTCTTCCAGGTCCAGTTCACAATCAAGACCGAGATTTCTTAAGGTCGAGTTAACAATATTTTTAAAATCTTTAATAATTTTATTAAGATCACACGGCTGGTTCATAGGCCGCTGGGGTTTGTTCAATCCGGAAAATTTAGCCAGCCTGTTAGACAGTTCCGTAACTTTTTGAACTTGTTTCTTGATCTTATCCGGAACGGTTTTATCCACTTCCGGAAATTCATTTTCAATTATATCGGCATAGCTTAATATTACCTGCAAAGGTTCGCCGATATCTTCCAAAATACCTTCCGCCATTTCACCAATTGCATACGTTTCAAAATCGTTGTTAAGCTTCGATTGGTACACCTGAATTTCTTGATATAGTTTATTAATTGACTGCTTCTGCTTCATCGAAACAATTATGGGCACGATAATGCTTAGCACGATTTGAATCGCGCGGTTCTCCAGACTGTCATCCGGCACTTTTGTTACCGGCGTAAGAATGGACAGCAGTCCGTAGTTCGACTTATTATCGTAAACCGGAAAAATGATTTGATTGATTTTTGAACCGTTAATAGTGTAAGTATTCAGGTCAGGAATAATTGTCGGCTTCTTAGTTTCATAAATCCAATCCAGTATGCCGTCTTTATACGCTTTGTTAACCGATGCAAGATGACTAACGGAAACATTTTGGTTTATCGGCACCAAGCTTCTCTGCGAGTCCGTAAACAAAAAGATTTCGACCTCTTTGGCAAAGATCAATCTCTTTACAAATTCCTGCATCACGGTATGAATTTCTTTAAGACTTGCCGCAAGTTTAACCTTGTTCTGGAAAGCGAAAAGATTTTGAACAAAGAAAGAATATTTTTCGAGCAGATTTGAATTGTTCCTATGATTTTCGAAACTGATTAATCGCAAATCGCCTTTAGCAGCAGAATTCTTTGTGAAGTATTGCAGCGATTTATGGAACGACTCGAATTCTTCGGTATTTTCTTTTATTAGTCTCATATCAAGTATTTTAGTGAGTCCATTTGTGCCAGTAACGGTTCTTTATATCCGTCTATAAAATGGCCGAGGTTAGCAAGGTCTTTAATGTGCAGTGTTTCAAATATGAAATCGCTTAACTCAAGCGATGTGTCCATACCCAAGCTGCCAATCTGAAGCTGCTGAGTCATGTAGTCCGCTAAATGAACTACGGAGCTAAGCACGGGACTGTTTTTAGATTCTTGCGGCGAATGATGACATGATACAATTTCGGTAATCAATTCGGGAATATTCCAGTTGTTTAACAGAATGGCCCCTATTGCACCGTGATACATTCCCAACACTTCCACTTCTGCTTCGGCAAACGTAGAGCCCTTGGCTATCATTTAGCGGACTACATG
>JAKAHQ010000105.1 GCA_021814855.1 Bacteroidota bacterium
AAATTCAACTTGATAAGATTTACATAATCTTTTAAGGAGGTTGAACTATCGTTTGAATGATTATTATTGTTTGTCGAAACTTTATTCATCTTCCATCCTATTATTTACGAACGATATTTAAAACAAGAATAGATAAAGAAATGAGGGCGCTGAATATTGAGAGCCAGATGCTGAAGTGATCTCTAAAAAATAATCTTGGCTCACCTGTGATCGTGACAATATCGCCTGCTTCCATCCTGGGATTCTTTCTGTCCTTGAAGGCATCATTGCCCCGGTAAAAATCGTTATAATCTATTTTAACTGAAGTCTGGCTTGAGTCTGCAAGAGTTCTATAAATTCTAATATCGTCAAGCTTTGCCCCGTCGGTAGGTCCACCTGCATATGATAAAAGATCGCTAAGCGTAGTATAATTAGGTACGGTATAACGACCCGGATATCTAACCCATCCCCATACTGCAACTTTTATATTGATAGCTTCTGGATCTGAAAAATCGAAATTGCCTGTCGGCTGGGTGAATCTTAAATTACTTAAATTCGATCCCAGTGAATAGTCTTTGTCTTGAGCCGGTGTTTTTAAACCGATAAATAAAATGAACATTACAATAAAGAACTTTAAGGAATATCTCATATATCAGGTTCCCATCAGAATTATTTTTAGATTTAATTTTCTAACACTTTTTGAATTTTACTGGACGAAGCGAAACTACCGGCAAACCCCAACAGAATTCCGATTACAAGAATAATACTGTCAATAAACTGCATTTGCGGTATAAAGTTAAGATTATCGTAGAATTTAGTCAATAATAACAAAATTAAATTATTAATAATTATACAAAGAACAGATGAAATTAATCCGATTATAACACCGTTTAAAATTATCGGGACTTTCATTGAAGAAGATTTAGCTCCTACCAGTTTCATCGTTAGATAAAGATTCCTGTTATTCAAAATTTGCACCTTGTTGTTACTGTAAACAAGGTATAGCGACAATAACACAAGAGCAAAAGAAAATACGTAAATAATTTTTTCACTCGATTTCAGATAGCCGAGAAGTTTAAGCACTGTCTTGTAATCGTAAACCACATCGGTAATGCCCTGAACGTGTTTATATTTATTAGTGAACGTTTCAATCCTCATTTCGTTCAGAGGATCCGGTTTAAACTTAATAACAAAAGAATTAGGCAAAGGGTTCGAATCGAGCACTTTTGTAAAATCGTTGCCGGTCTCTTTTATAAATTCTTTAAGAGCTTTACCTTTATCTATAAGACTAACCGATAAAACTCCGGATTCGTTCATTAACTGATTTTGTATAGACTGAATTTCGCTTAAGGAAAGTGAATTATCGAGGTAAAGATTTACCTCTATCGATCGTTTTATTTTGCTTGAAAGCATATTGGCTTCAAGCAGAATAAAAATGGATAACACCGTCAATGTAATCGCGAGTGATGTGATAAAAATGGTTACGAAGGTCGCAAATGAAGAACGCCGGAGAATTTTAAATGCTTCCTTTAAATAAAATATCATCATAAGTTTTAGAAATTAGATTGATCTACCCAGCGGAGTATCCTCCACTTGTTGTCGCCACCTTTTCCAAGCGTAAGATCGACCCTGCCGTCGATATAAATTATATCCGTGGGATTAAATGTAATTGTTAAATTAAATCCTCTTACAATTCTTGTCGAGTCACCCGTAATTGAGACGATATTGTTCCAGATTAAATCGAGACGCTGGGCGTTCTGAAACAGTCCGTTAGTTACCTTCATTTCGTCGTCGCGTCCCCAGGAAACATCTACGCCTAAATCATAATCACGGTAACTAAATATAAAATTATTATCCAATAGTTTGCTGTAAATTAACGTGTCTTTAAACGTATATGCATACTGGAAATTTTGAAATACGCCGTCCACAGTTGTCTGATTGCTGATAAGTCCTCCGGCTTTGCCGAGCGAGGGATCAGTCTTAGGCGCAAAAGGATTTACGCAACTCGACACAATCAGAGCGACAAGACCTATTAAAATCAGCTCTTTAATAAATCCTCCCCTTTAGATCGCTCCAGCTCTGAATATTATTTTTTCTTGAATCTTCCCACTGAACAATTACCCACTGGTTTCGCGAATCCAGGAATATCTTGAAGAGCGCGGTGCCCTGGTAAGTGCCGCTTACGGTTTTATCGGCTGCAAGAAGCGAAAGTGTATAATCGTATTGATAGACAGCGCTGTCGCCGAACTGTGTGTTCACAGGGTTTGAAAGAGCGAGAGTTATAGAATTGCCATCGCTTGCAATTGATTTAAGATTTCGGAAAAACTGCCGCTCGGCATCCAAGTTCCAACTGGCTAGTGCCGGGAATTGCGATGTGGAACCTGAGGATGCTATAAAACGGAATCTCTTTTTTAAATACGAGGAATCGACAAAACAAGCCATGTAGTTATCCAATACCTTGCCTTCAAGAGCCGAGCTAAAATTATTAAATAAAATATCCGGACTTGTTGCGGGTACATTATTCGTCGCGGGGGCAACGGGATCCTGCGGCGTTCTCGTTGTAAATAGATCGCAGGCGCTAAGAGAAACAACGGCTAAAATGAAAATTAATTTTTTCATTTAGTTAAAAATAGTATTAATCTCGGAGATTTCCCGGCATCATAACTTGAACCGTCATAGTCGCCATAGGTAGAAAAAAGTTTAAAACCGATTTTCAAAAGTTCGCCGGTGATTTTTTCCTTCTCGTACAGCTTAACCGACTCCATGAACGAGCTCACACCCCAATCACTCTTTATTATAATTTCTTTGACCACTCGTTCATCCTTGATGCTTCTTTTCTCAATTATTGTCTTGCCGGCAACTTTTTTTTCGGAATGGCTGAGTAAATTCTTTCTAACAAAATTTGAGTTAAAAAAGTCCAGAACATATATACCGTTTTCTTTAAGCATTTGAAAGGCAGAAACGGCAAACCTAAAATTTTCTTCGTCGGTCTTAAAGTATCCGAAACTTGTGAAAAGGTTCATTACCAAATCAAAATGCCTTCTCAAAAATACTTTGCGGATATCGGCGCAGAATAAATTCAGTTTAAGATATCTTTCAGCGGCGTCTTCACTCGCCTTCTTAAGAAGAGTTTTGCTTAAATCAAATCCGAAGCAATTATATCCCTCCTCGGCAAGATTGACTATGTGACGGCCCGCACCGCAAGCCGCATCCAAAATAAACGCGCCGCGTTCAAGATTCATATTTGTGTGTATAAGCTGAAGTAATTTTTTAGCATCCTCATCGTCGCGATGCTCGTAAACCTGAAGATACTCTTCGGAGCTGAACCAATCTCGAAACCACTCTTCCATTACAGAGAAATTCTTCCAAGGAATGCCCGGCCGATTGTAGCCGCGTCGGCAAATTCCAGATTGCCCCCAATCGGAAGTCCCCGCGCTATGCGGCTGACTTTTACAGGCAGTTCTTTTAATAATTTAATGAGGTAAAGCGAGGTAGCGTCGCCCTCGGCGTTAGGATTAAGGGCAAGTATTATTTCTTTAACTTCCGTTTTCTTAAGACGGATTATAAGCTCTTTTATTTTAAGCGACTCAACGCCGGTACCGGCAAGAGGATTAAGCACGCCGCCGAGAACGTGGTAGAGTCCGCTGAATTCATTTGTCTTTTCTATTGCTATTACGTCGCTTGCATCTTCCACAACGCAGATCACCGAGCGGTCGCGTTTCTGGCTTTTGCAAACATCGCAAAGTTCTTCGGTAGAAATATTAAAACACTCCGAACAAAAGCGAATCTTTTCCTTAAGATCGATCAGCGAATTCACTAGTGAATCAACATTTGCTTTTTCGCTTTTCAAAATATGAACGGCAAGTCTTTGAGCCGTTTTTCTGCCAATGGAAGGAAGCTTGCTTAGTTCATCGATCGCTTTTTGTAGCGGTTCTGCTATCAACATTTAAAATCCGGGGATGTTGAGTCCTGGAGGAATCATTCCTTTTGTAACGTTAGCCAATTCTTCTTCGGCCATTTTGCCTGCGGATTGAAGCGCTTTGTTTACCGCGGCTACTACCAAATCTTCAAGCATTTCTTTATCGCCGCTCTTTGCAATTTCCTCGTCGATAACGATCGATACAATTTCTTTTTTGCCGCTGGCCGTTGCCTTGACCATACCGCCGCCGCTTTCTTCGGTAACGGTTTTGTTTTCAAGTTCCGCCTGTACCTTTGCCATGTCCGCCTGCATTTTTTGAATCTGCTTCATCATATTCTGCATGTTCATAAAACAATTTCCTCCGATGGGATAAAATTTTTTAAATTTTCGTTTCCCTTTAACAGGTAACAAACTTAGCAAAAAAAAGATTCACAAGAAATTAAGGCCGGAAAATATTACATTTGTGCCATCGAAGGCGAACCCTCAGGGTAAAAATATCCTAACAAGTGTGTGTGAATGATTACTAAATACGGTTTAAATACATTTATTTTTTGCGCGTTATTTTCAATCGCTCTGTTCATCGCTTCCTTTTTCTTTCATAACGTATGGATTAAGTACCCTTTAATGATTGTATCTGCTGCCTTCTTAATCTTCAGTATAAATTTTTTCCGCGATCCGAATCGTATTACTCCCGACAAAGACAACGTAATTGTTTCTCCGGCAGACGGTAAAATTGTTATCGTAAAAAATGTTTTCGAAGATCAATTCTTAAAAGAAAATGCGCAGCAAGTTTCAATTTTTATGTCACCTCTTAATGTTCACGTAAACCGGATACCGATTAGCGGCAAAGTAGATTTCCTGAATTATGTTAAGGGCGACTACCTTGTTGCCTTTCATGAGAAAGCCGATAAGCGCAACGAAAGAACAGAGATCGGCATTACTTCCAAGTTTGGAAAAATTTTGTTTACGCAAATAGCCGGTTTCATAGCCCGCAGAATTGTGTGCGATTTAAAAGTCGGCGATAATGTAAAAATGGGCAACCGCTTCGGTATGATAAAATTCGGCAGCCGCTCCGATGTGATCGTACCGAAAAACTGGATGTTAAAAGTCAAAGTCGGCGATACAGTAAAGGCAGGCGAGACAATTCTTTTCGAGAAGGAAAATGAATAAAATTCCGTTATCAAAATCTTTTATTGCAAACACCGTTACTTCGTTGAACGTGCTTTGCGGTTTTCTCTCGATTGTTTATGCATCGTCCGGAGATTACAGACTTGCTTCAATACTAATAATAGCCGCTGCAATCTTCGATACTCTCGACGGAATTACCGCACGTCTTCTTCACACCTCAAGCATGTTCGGCGTAGAGCTTGATTCGCTCTCCGACGTGGTAAGTTTTGGCGCCGCGCCGGCGTTTTTAATTTACAAAGCTTACGCCTACCAGTTCGGCATCTGGGGAATTCTGCTCAGTTCGTGTTTGCTAATTTTCGGCGCTTTAAGACTTGCCCGGTTCAACATTCAGGTTGAGGATTTAAATACCAAAGGCGACTTCAAAGGTTTGCCTATCCCGCTTTCGGCGATGACAATCTCGCTTCTTGTTCTTTCATATTACAATGACGGGAAAATAGTTGAGCCCTTTAATAGTATTGTTGTTGTGCTCATCATTATGCTTTCGCTTTTAATGGTTAGCAAGGTTCGCTACAACGCGCTTCCAAAACTCAAAGACAAAAAATTAAAAGAGAAAATTTTTCTCTTCGGCATTCTTCTCATAGCACTGATTCTTGCCATTGCAACCAACGGGCAAATTTTATTTTTCATTTTTTTAGGTATCACTCTTTTCGGAATTTTACGGCACTTACTTATGTTAATCCTTAAGAAGAAAGATCCGCTCGATAACGGGTTAAAAACATCGGAGAACCACAGTGTATAAAGCGACAGTTATAGTTAAGCGAAGACCAAAAATTTTGGATCCCGAAGGCAAGGCCGTCGAACAAGGCGCAAAGCTTCTCGGCTTTAATAATGTCAATCATACCAGGATCGGCAAATACATCGAGTTTTTTGTAGATACAAAAGATAAAAACCTTGCCGAGAAAGAAGTAAAAGAATACAGCGAGAAACTTCTTTCCAATCCTATAATGGAAGATTTCGAATTTACACTGGAAGAAGTAAGATGAAACCAAAATTCGGTGTAGTTGTTTTTCCAGGTAGCAATTGCGATCACGATGCTTATTATGCTGTAAAAAAAGTTCTCGGCTACAACGCGGAATTTATCTGGCATAAAGAGAAGGATCTAAAAGGAAGCGATGTGATAATTTTGCCGGGAGGATTTTCCTACGGCGATTATTTGCGCACCGGCGCCATTGCACGCTTTGCCCCGGTAATGGATTCTGTTTACGATTTTGCCGAGAAAGGCGGAACAGTTATAGGCATATGCAACGGATTCCAAATCCTTCTTGAGATC
>JAKAHQ010000106.1 GCA_021814855.1 Bacteroidota bacterium
GATTTAGGCATTTCGCTTGTGTTTGGAATTGTGCCTATTTCAAATGTTCAGTATGATACCAAAGAACAAATAGTCGATTCCTTAATTGATAATCATACCAACGAATACCAGGGCACCGGCGGCATTTCCAAATTTACTTTGGGCTCTTCTTATAAATTACCGTTCGGATTGAATCTCGGCTTGTCGTACGATTATTATTTCGGTCGGATTGAAAATACGAGCTCGATATTTTTTGTCGATAATTCCACATACGGCAACGCTTCTTTTAAAAGGCAGATAAATTACAGCGGTATGGGTTTTACCGTAGGTTTAATTTCCAACGACTTTGCCAAATACCTCGGGATAAAAAATCTTAAAAACCTTAAAGTAGGATTGGTTTATTCCTCAGGTGCCTCGATGAATTCGGATTCATTGGAAATATATTCTACGAGCGTAGGCAGCGTTGACGGACCTTCTCAAGATTATAAAACCGAGCTTCCCTACAAACTTGGTATCGGTGTTTCATTCAACTGGACCGACGATTACGCTTTCATATTAGATTATCTTTATCAGCCGTTCAGTAAATTTAGGGAGAACGGAATGACCAACCGTTATCTTCGCGACTATTCTAAATACAGTCTTGGCCTTGAATATCACAACGCGGACGCGCGTTCAAATTCATTCTGGGATTACATTGCTTTGCGGGGAGGAGTTAGTTACGAACAAACTCAGTATTTTATAAACGGCACCGGCCTCAATCAATTCTCTGTCTATACCGGTTTTTCCATGCCGATAAGTTATGATAACACTTTAAATGTCGGCTTCCAATACGGCGTGCGCGGCACTACAGATAATAATCTTCTCAAGGATAATTTTTTCAGAGTGAATTTCTCGGCCAGTTTCGGAGATATCTGGTTTATGCGCGTGGAAAGGTAAAACTTTTTTCATATTCAATATTACCCTATATGATTTTCCTCTTCTTTCCGTCAACAAAATTCATCCAACTAATTTTAGATTTTCTTATTATTGAACCCGATTAATTAACGTATATCAAAATAAAACTGAAAAGCCATGTTAGAACATTTGAAAAATGACCAGGAAATCTTGAAGATTGCTCAGCTAGAAGTAAACCGGCAGGAAACAAATCTCGAGTTAATTGCTTCCGAAAATTTTGTTTCGTTAGCCGTCTTGGAGGCGGCAGGTTCGGTACTTACCAATAAATACGCCGAGGGTTATCCGGGAAAAAGATATTACGGCGGATGTGAATTCGTCGATATGGCGGAAGAACTTGCAAAGGATCGTCTTAAAAAATTATTCGGCGCCGAATATGTGAATGTTCAACCGCACAGCGGCTCACAAGCAAACATGGCTGTTTACATGGCTTTGATCAAACCTGGCGATACTATATTAGGATTAAGTTTAGATCACGGCGGACATTTGACTCATGGCTCACCGGTTAATTTCTCCGGACAAATTTATCGTTCTGTAGGATATGGTCTTAATAAGCAAACCAAAGTCTTGGACTATAATTTAGTAGAAGAAATTGCAAAGAAGGAAAAACCGAAATTAATTGTAACCGGCGCGAGCGCTTATTCGCGCGATTGGGACTTTGCTAAGTTCCGTGAGATCGCGGATAAAGTTGGTGCGCTTCTAATGTACGACATGGCTCATCCTGCCGGCTTAATTGCAAAAGGTTTGCTTAACAATCCGCTTCAATATTGCGATGTGGTTACATCCACAACACACAAAACTCTTCGCGGTCCCCGCGGCGGTATAATACTTTTAGGTAAGGACAGAGAAAATCCTCTCGGCATCGAAACAGTAAAAGGGGATAGACTTAAACTTATGTCCGAAGTCTTTGACAGTATGGTTATGCCGGGCATTCAGGGCGGACCGTTGATGCACATCATTATGGCAAAGGCGGTAGCTTTCGGAGAGGCGCTTCAAGATTCGTTTACGGATTATGCTAAACAGATCATCAAAAATTCCAAAACGCTGGCAAATGAATTAATGAATCTCGGTTACGAAATTATTTCCGGAGGAACAGATAACCATTTGATGCTGGTAGATTTAACTAATAAAGATCTTAGCGGCAAGAAAGCGGAGAACGCCCTTGGTTCGGCAGGAATAACCGTTAACAAAAATATGATTCCGTTCGATACAAAAAGTCCGTTTGTTACCAGCGGAATTAGAGTAGGAACACCGGCAGTTACAACTCGCGGCATGAAAGAAAATGAAATGAAGCAGGTAGCTTCTTTTATCGACCGGGCTGTTAAAAATCATGAGAATGAAACTGAACTTGCAAAAATTAAAACAGAAGTAGCGGAACTTTGTTCTAGATTTCCGCTTTACCCAAAATTAAAATTACAATAACAATTGGCAGATAACGACAACATATTTGAAGAGGAGGGGTCAAAGGGAGAAGTCGAAATGACTTTCCTCGAGCACCTTGAAGAACTCCGGTGGAGAATAATTTATTCGCTGATTGGAATTGTTATCGGGACTATTATCGCCTGGATATTCATTGATTTCTTTATCGATAAGGTATTACTGCTTCCCGCCGTTCATGCCGGTTTTAAACTTCAAAATCTAAGACCATTCGGTCAGCTTTTCCTTTACTTCCAGGTTGCTATGATAATAGGGTTGATAATCAGTTTTCCTAATGTTGTCTATCAGTTGTGGAAATTTATTGCGCCCGCTTTAAAGACAAACGAAAAAAAATATATAAAGTGGATAGTTTTGTTTACCACGTTTTGTTTTTTGTCCGGAGTAGCTTTCGCTTATTTTCTGATGCTGCCTTTGACTCTAAAGTTTGCCGCCGGATTCGGCTCTGCCGCGATTCAAAACAATTTTTCAATCGAAGAATATTTTTCCATAATCATGAGTATCATACTCGGAGCCGGACTAATATTCGAGCTTCCTATGCTTTCGTTTTTCCTTTCCAAAATTGGTATACTTAAACCGTCGTTTATGAAAAAATACCGGCGACATGCGATTGTTGTAATAATGATATTAGCCGCCGTATTAAGTCCCGGCACCGATCCGGTATCGCAGATCATGCTCGCTATCCCGTTGGTTTTCTTATACGAAGTAAGTATATTAGTTTCAAAAATTTCTCAAAAGAAATCTTGATAACTAAATCCCTTTCGGAAATAACTCATCAGATTGAAAAGGAACTCGAGATTTTTGACGGACTTTTCAAGGAATCGTTAAAATCCAAAGTTGCCCTTGTTGATCTTGTTACCCGTTACATCTTAAAGCAAAAAGGGAAAAAAATACGGCCTCTGCTTGTGCTTCTTTCCAGCAAACTTTGCGGAGAAATAACGGAAAGAACTTACCGGGGCGCAGCATTAGTGGAGCTACTTCACACAGCAACCCTGGTTCACGATGATGTTGTTGACAATGCGGAAACGCGGAGGAAGTTCCCATCGATTAATGCCGTGTGGAAAAATAAAATTGCGGTTCTAATGGGAGATTACCTGCTGGCTCGCGGATTACTGCTTTCCATGGAAGGAAAGGATTTCGATTTTCTGCAGGTGATAACCGACACTGTCCGCAGGATGTCCGAAGGCGAACTTTTGCAAATAAGTAAAACCCGCAAATTGAACAACGACGAAGAAACATATTTTAAAATTATTTCTGATAAAACAGCATCGCTATTTTCAACTTGCTGTGAAATTGGGGCAAGGGCAGCTACTAAAGACGAAAATAAAATATCGGCTATGCGCGAGTTCGGTGAGAATCTCGGAATCGCATTCCAGATTCGAGACGACATTCTCGATTATATAGGCACAAATAAATTATTCGGTAAACCGCTTGGGGGAGATATTAAAGAAAAAAAATTAA
The DNA here is from genome assembly GCA_021814855.1 of Bacteroidota bacterium. Next base: position 3,826 of record JAKAHQ010000106.1, read on the forward strand.
CCCTTCCATTAATATACTGTTTGAAAAATGCCCCTAAGGATGAATCGAAGAAAATATTATCTCTAATCAAAAACGGCGCATCTAAAACCGACGTGGAAGAGGTAATTGGTTTTGTTCAAAAGTACGACGGTATAAAGTATTCCGAAAAAATTGCGCACGAGTACTCGCGCAAAGCTTTAGAGAATCTGAATTTGTTTGAGCAAAACGAAGCGCATCTTGGATTGTCAACTCTTGTAAATTTTGTTGTTGAAAGGAAAAACTGAAAAAGTTTTATTAAATAGCATCATGCGAAGAGGAGCGAGGATGAAACGCATTTTATCATTTGCACTTCTTATAATTCTGCTTTCCGGTTGTATCGATTATCGCGAGAAGATGAAACTAAACGACGACGGCAGCGGCGAAATAACTTTTGCCGTCGGCATCAGCGAATCCCTTTTTAACCTCAGCGGTGAGAAAGGAAATCTTAAGGATTTCCAGGAATCCAAAATCAGAAATAGTTTTGAATCCAAGCCGGGCATTAAGCTTATTGACAGCAGAACCTATTCTGCCGACGGAAACAAGTGGATCTCGATTCATCTTTCGTTCAAATCTTTGAAAGACCTAAATGAGGTGGCAAAGGACAGTTCTCAGCAAGGAATGCTGGGTCAGTGTTCACTTACCGAAGATGCGAACGGTAATTTGGTATTCAGCAAAACACTTGCCGGAAAAAACAGCCAGGCGGAAAAAGATTCTTCTACCGACGCAGCTTCACGGGGGATGATGGAAATGATGTTCGGAAAATATAATTGGGTTTATGAATTTACTTTCCCGAACAAAATTTTATCAGTTAGTCATCCCGGGAAAAATTCTTTTGAGTGGGATCGCGGCAGCAACTCGGTTAAGTGGACAGTTTCAATGGCTTCTCTTTCGCAGCCGCAAATTCTTACCGTTACATTTAAAAAAGCCGGACTAAGCAATTTAACCTTAGTAATCCTCGCGATTATAGGGGTAATTGTTTTGTCGATTGTATTTTTCTACAGGGTCAAAAATAAAAAACAAGAAAGTTTGCACTAAAATGAACCCAACTAAAAAATTATGTGTTGGGATTGATAGAAATTATTTTTTGGATTTTTGAAGTCATTTATTATTTTAGGTTACTAGTTTTTACAAAATAGTATACCTTATCTTTTATAATTACTTCCAGTCGAAAGACTGAGGGCACGAAGTCGAAAGTTTTCCATATTAAATTATTTAATTGTTACTCTATTACGGGTATTAGATGAAGAGAACAGTACTGGATTACGCTCTAAAGATTCGCCTACCTTTAACACTGTTTGTAGTCGCGATTTCTTTCATTATAACATATTATGTTTCAAGACCGGAAAGAGACAGCATTGGTTACGCTCCAATTCAGCCCATCAAGTTTTCGCATAAACTTCACGCAGGTCAAATGGGAATTGACTGCCAATATTGTCATATAGGCGTAACAAAAGAGCGCCATGCGATAATCCCATCGGTAAACATCTGTATGAATTGCCACTCTGTTGCAAGGAAAGATAAACCGGAAATAATTAAACTTACCCAATACTACGAGGAAGGCAAACCTATTCCATGGAAGAGGGTTCATAAAATTCCGGAATATGCATACTTCAATCACAGCGTGCACGTTAATAAAGGGATTGACTGCTCGAGTTGCCACGGCGACGTAAAAAATATGGAAGTGATATCGCAGGTAAAAGCATTTACAATGACTGCGTGCCTGGATTGTCATCGTAACCCTCAAGCGCAAATGCCGTACCTTCCTAATATTCAAAAAGGTCCTGAAAACTGCTGGGCTTGTCATAGATAAGGAGAACGAAATTGGATTTGAACAAAGAGATATCTAGAAAAAAATTTTTTGGAATGATCGGAATTGGTGCTGTAGCGGCATTCATGTTGTCTTCAGTCCCGTTGAAGTTTGCCAAATCCATGGTACGAAATTCAAAAAGGAAAAATATTAGAGTTTCAATTCATCCATCAGCTGTTAAAAGAACAAATAAGGTCTAATGATGAGTGATTCTACCAAATCGCCAAATGAAGTTTGGAGAAGTCTTAAAGATTATTACAACGATGCCGAAATTGTAAAAGCTAAACACGATGAGTTTCATGAAGGCGTTACAGATGATTTCGACGCGGACAAACTTTCGGGTATATCGCGCAGAAAATTTTTGGCTCTTCTCTCCGCCTCTGCAGCTTTGACTGCAACTGCTTGCACCAATTACCGGGACAAGGGCGAAATTATTCCTTACAATAAACGCCCCGAAGAAGTTTTTCCGGGCATCGCTAATTATTACGCTTCTACCTGCAACGGCTGTTCTCAAGCATGCGGAGTTTTAATTAAAACACGCGAGGGAAGACCGATTAAAGTTGACGGAAACCCGGACCACCCGATCAACAAAGGTAAAATGTGTGCAACCGGTCAGGCAAGCATTCTTAATCTTTACGATCCCGCGAGAATTACTGACCCGATGCAA
>JAKAHQ010000107.1 GCA_021814855.1 Bacteroidota bacterium
ATGACAATTACCGAATTATCGATTAAAAGGCCGTCGCTTATAATTGTAATATTTGCGGCGTTAATGACTTTAGGTTTGTTCAGCTATGTAAGGCTGAAATATGAATTGCTGCCGAGGTTTTCACCCCCGGTTATTACAATAACAACAATCTACCCCGGCGCTTCGCCCAGCGAGGTTGAAACCGGCGTTACCAAGGTGGTTGAAGATGCCGTCTCCGGAATGGATAATGTAGACGATGTTATCTCAACTTCTATGGAAGGAGTTTCGTTTGTTGTTGTTCAACTTTTACAATCGGCAAATACGGATTTTGCTCTTCAAGACGCGCAAAGAAAAATGGGAGAAATTGCTACCAAGCTTCCGTCTTCGGCCAAAACTCCTACCGTCTCGAAGATTGCTCTGGATGAAATTCCGATATTGCGAATGGGCGTTGGCGCAAATATAGACTCGCGCCAGCTCTACCAGTTTGTGAAAGATAAAATTCAGCCGCTCATTTCAAGAATTCCCGGCGTTGGACAAATATCTCTTATAGGCGGAGACGAACGGGAGATTAGAGTTAATCTTGATTTGCAGAAACTGAAAGCATACGGACTTTCCATACCGCAGGTTACGCAAACAATACTTGCATCCAATTTGGATTTTCCGACCGGCAGCATAAAAGATGTAGATAAGGAATTCACGGTTCGTCTTGCGGGTAAATTAACTTCGGTCGATCAGCTTCGTAATCTGCCGATTGCCGAATCGCGCCAGGGCGGCGTTATAACTCTTGCGGACGTGGCCGAAGTTGAAGACGGCTCTAAAGACCCTGAAAATATTACAAGAATAAATTTCCATAACACAATTGGTGTGGTGTTAATTAAACAGTCGGATGCAAACGCTGTTGAAGTTGCTAATCTTGTAAAAAAGGAAATGACCAAACTTGAAGCTCAGTACAAACAAATGGGTTTAAAATTTACTATCGCGGAAGACGGCTCTCTCTTTACAACTGACGCGGCAAACGCCGTTAAGGAAGATTTATTAATCGCAATTCTTCTGGTTTCTATTGTGATGCTTATGTTCTTGCACAGTGTGCGTAACTCGGTAATTGTTCTTATCGCAATACCGGCATCGTTAATCTCCACCTTAATTGCCATCTACGCTTTCGGGTTTACTTTAAATTTGATGACGCTGCTCGGTCTGTCGCTTGTGGTGGGTATTCTTGTGGACGATTCTATTGTGGTTCTCGAAAATATTTATCATCACCTTGAACGCGGAGAAGAAAATAGAGTAGCCGCACTTAAAGGAAGAAACGAAATCGGCTTTGCCGCACTCGCAATTACTTTTGTGGATGTGGCTGTATTTCTGCCGCTGGCGTTAATAGGCGGTATTGTTGGAAATATATTGCGACAGTTTTCGATTGTTATTGTCGTATCAACCTTGATGAGCTTGTTTGTATCTTTTACTCTTACGCCGCTTCTTGCTTCCCGTTTTGCAAAACTGGAAAGACTTACAAACAGAACCTTGCTCGGAAAGTTTGCGCTTTGGTTCGAAAAAGAATTTCACACATTTACTGATAACTATATCAAACTTCTTAAATGGAGTTTTAAAAATCGCGGTAAGGTGGCTCTTGTTACGCTGTCAATGTTTGTAGCTACGTTTGCGTTAATACCAGCCGGATTCATCGGTTCTGAATTCATGACGCAGACCGACCGAGGCGAATTTGCTGTTCAAGTTGATTTGGAGCCGGGAACTCCGATAGAGAAAACAAATCTCGTTTCTCAGAAGATTGAACGTGCTATAGCAAAATATCCGGAAGTCGATAAAATGTTTGTCAACGTAGGCGCTTCCGCGGAGGGCTTTATCGGATTCTCGTCCGGCAATTCTCTTGAGATCGATGTTACGTTGGTTCCGAAAGATAAAAGAAGTCGTTCAACCGATGAAATAAGCAATCTTATAAAAGCAGATATTAACAAAATTCCAGGATCCAAACTGAGAGTTAATCCTATTGGTATTTTCGGAACAGCCAATTCCAGCCCGATACAATTGCTGATTAATGGGCCGAGTTATGCCGAGGCGCTAAAAGTAGCAAAACAAATTGCAGACTCGGTTAAAACAATTCCAGGAGCGGCAGATGTTCGTCTTTCTTCGCAGGATGGTAACCCGGAAACTCATATCGAGATTGACAGAACAAAGCTTGTTAATTACGGATTAACTCTTGCTGAAGTAGGACAGGCGCTTCAAGTTGCTTTTGCCGGCAACGACGACGCAAAGCTCCGAGAAGGCGATACCGATTACGATATAATGATTATGCTCGACAAATTCGATCGTTCCAAAACCGATGAGCTTGATAATATCTTTTTCACTAACAGGAAGGGCCAGCAAATCTACTTAAAACAGTTTGCAAATATTTACCAGGCAACCGGTCCTACAAAGTTAACGCGCGAAGCAAGAAGTGCGTCGGTTACAATTTATTCGCAGGCAATTAACCGTCCTTCAGGAAGTATTGCGGCGGACATCGTAAAGAAACTTAAGAATTATCATATGCCTCCCGGAATAACATATTCGTTCCAGGGAGATGTTAAAAATCAAAATGATTCTTTCGGAGATATGCTTTTAGCTTTCTTTGCGGGAATTTTATTTACATACATGATCATGGTTGCGTTGTACGATTCCTTTATTTACCCGTTCGTAATTCTGTTCTCAATTCCGCTGGCAATGATTGGAGCGCTGTTGGCTTTGGCGTTGACAATGAAGGCGCTGAGCATATTCACAATTCTTGGTATAATTATGTTGATAGGTCTTGTGGGTAAGAACGCAATTCTTCTTGTGGATAGAACAAATTACGTGCGCGCCCAGGGAGAGACTTTAACGGATGCATTGATAGATGCGGGTAAAATGAGAATCCGGCCTATCTTCATGACGACATTAACAATGATATTCGGTATGATGCCTATTGCGCTTTCTGCCAGCTCCGGTTCAGAATGGAAGAGCGGTCTTGCATGGGCGTTGATCGGAGGTTTAACAAGCTCGTTATTCTTAACATTAATTGTTGTGCCGGTTGTTTATACAAAAGTTGAAGAGTATCGTCTCAAAATTCCGATACTGTTTGGAAAAGTGAGCGACCTCTTTAAATCTAAGAAGAAAAAGACGAACAATGTTTTACCAGAGGATTTAGGATTAACCAAGTAAGGATTTGATGTTTCGATGAAAAGCCGCATTCTTATTTTGGGTGCGGCTTTTTTATATTTGCCTTTGCGTTCTTCGCGGTCTGTCTCTGCGGGCTCCGCGTTTAAAAGGAATTCCACCCATTAAAATTATGTGATGATAAATGTCAAAATATTCCGTAATAGTTTTCGATTTGGGAAACGTTTTAATCCCCTTTGATTATAAAAAAGTAATTGATGCCTTTAACCAGCGAAAAACAGGACTGGGAGATAAATTCGCTAAGCGGTATCAAGAGAATTACAATCTTCACCGGGAATTTGAAAAGGGAAATATCTCGCTTGATGAATTCCTCGGCACAATGACAGAATGGCTTGAGCATAAAGTAACGGCGGAAGAATTCTGCCGCATATTCTCAGATATATTCACCCGCAACCGGGAAGTAATCGATCTTTTGCCTAAGCTGAAAAAAAATTATGTGCTCTGCCTGCTTTCCAATACGAACGAGATCCACGAGAAGTATGGTTACAATAACGACGGCTTCTTAAAAACTTTCGATAAACTTTTTCTTTCGCATAAAGTCGGATCGATTAAGCCGGAGGAAAAAATTTACCGTACAGTCGAAGAGTTTACCGGGAAACCGTCTTCGGAGCATTTGTTTATCGATGATGTGCCCGAGTATGTGCAAGGGGCTAGGGCTTGCGGCTGGGAAGCTATTCAGTTTACCGGTTATGAAAACTTAATTGCGGAATTAAAAAGCTGCGGAATTAGATTTTAATAAATAGTTTCTTCCAGCCACTTTCTCCATATTTCGGGCTGATAGCCGAGTGTTACATCCTTTCCGTTTCTGACAATCGGCGTTTTGAATAAAAGAGGATCGTTTAACAATTCTTCCTCGACATCAAATTTCATGAATTGAAGATGGCGTTTCTTAAATTGCTTGCCTTCTCGGTCGATTAAATCTTCAACTGGAACAGCGTGAGAAATGTTCTCAAGCTCCCCTTTAGCCAATCCTTTTTCGCTCAAATCCCGTACATGAAACGGGATACGTCTTTCCTTAAAATAACGTTCGGCCTTTCGCGTATCGCTGCATCCCTTGATCCCGATTATTTGTATGTTCATAATTTTACCGCTTAAATGATTTATAGTCTTATTGTTTCGCTTGGACAAATAATCTATTTTTCGCCCACTCAATTATAAAATTTTTTTCGGAATAGTCATGAGACAATCAAAATATTTATTATTAATCATAACGGGAATTATTCTTATGAGCTGCAGTCAAAAGCAGGAACAAAAGCATGACAACTTTAAATACGTTACCGAGCAGTTCGCCGATCTTAGAATACAGCGTTACCAGGTTCCGGGATTTGAAGAACTAACGCCCAAACAAAAAGAACTTGTTTACTACCTTTACCAGGCGGCTCTTTGCGGAAGAGATATAATCTGGGATCAAAATTATAAGAACGATTTGTATATCCGTCGTACGCTCGAAGGTATAGTAAAAACTTATTCCGGAGATAGAAAAGCCCCCGAGTTCGCGAAGTTCATGGAGTACACAAAACGCGTTTGGTTCTCAAACGGAATATATCATCACTACGGAAACAGAAAGTTTACGCCTGAATTTTCAAAGGAATATTTCGAGCAGCTCGTTAGCGGTTCCGACGAATACAAACTTCCGCTTCAAAATAACGAGACTGTTTCCGACCTTATAAAAAAATTAGAACCGATTCTTTTCGATCCGAAGGTGGACCCGATAAAAGTAAATCTAAATCCCAAAGACGATCTTGTAAAAACCTCTGCGGTTAATTTTTACGAAGGTGTAACGCAAAAAGAAGTTGAGGCGTTTTATAAAAAGATGATGAAGCCGAACGATCCCGAACCGATTTCCTACGGATTAAATTCCAAACTGTACAAGGAGAAAGGAGATATTTTTGAACGGCACTGGAAGACCGACAGCGTTTACGGCTTCGCAATTAAAAAAGTTGTCGAGTGGATTCAAAAGGCAATTGCCGTTGCCGAAAACGACCAGCAGAAAAAAGCTCTTCAGCTTCTTGTCGATTTTTATCAAACCGGCGATTTGAAAAAATGGGACGAGTACAACATCGAGTGGGTGAAAGATACTTCCTCCGTCATCGATTTTGTCAGCGGCTTCATAGAAACATATAACGATCCGCTCGGCTATAAAGGCACATACGAATCAATAGTATCGATTAAAGATCCCGAAGCTACAAAACGGATAAAAGCCATCAGCGATAACGCCCAGTGGTTCGAAGACAATTCGCCGATTATGCCGGAACATAAAAAGAAACATGTTAAAGGAATTTCGGCGAAAGTTATAAATGTCGTTGTCGAAGCAGGCGACGCTTCGCCTTCTACGCCGATCGGAATAAATCTCCCCAACGCAAACTGGATTAGAAAGGAATACGGATCCAAGTCCGTAAACTTGGGCAACATTGTTTATTCCTACAATAAAGCCGCCGAAACGAGCGGTGTGCTCGAAGAGTTCGCTTACTCTCAAGATGAAATTGCCCGCGCAAAAAAGTACGGACCGCTGGCGGATAATCTTCATACTGACATGCATGAGGTGATCGGTCATGCGTCGGGTCAAATTAATCCGGGTGTTGGCGAAACCAACGAAACACTGAAGAACTACGCGTCCACACTCGAAGAAGCGCGAGCGGATTTGGTCGCGTTGTATTATATCATGGATCAAAAATTGGTTGATATCGGCGTGATGCCTTCTCTTGACGCCGGTAAAGCCGAATATGACGCTTACATCAGAAACGGTTTGATGGTTCAGCTTGCGAGGATTCAGCCGGGAGAAAATATTGAAGAGGCGCACATGAGAAACCGCCAGCTAATTGCTATGTGGGCCTACGAAAAGGGCAAGGCGGAAAATGTAATCGAGAAAAAAATCAAAGACGGCAAAACATATTTTGTAATTAATGATTATAACAAGCTCAGAGAATTATTCGGTCAACTCCTTAGGGAAATTCAGCGCATAAAATCCGAAGGGGATTACAATGCCGGTAAGAATTTGGTTGAAACCTACGGTGTTAAGGTTGACCCTGAATTACACAAAGAAGTGTTTGCGCGATATAAAAAATTAATCATATCCCCGTACGCCGGCTTTATAAATCCGAAGCTTGTTCCAGTTTACGACGGCGATAAAATTAT
>JAKAHQ010000108.1 GCA_021814855.1 Bacteroidota bacterium
AAAATTTTTCTTCCCGCTTGTATGAAGGGTTACTTTATCGAAAAGCGGCGTACCAAAAATATAATTATTGTCTCCCGGACATACGGGATAAAATCCAACCGCGCTCAATACATACCACGCGGACATCTGGCCGCAGTCGTCATTTCCGCAGAGTCCATCGGCTTTGTCGGAATACAATGTAGTTACAATTTTGTGAACCAATTCCTGGGTCTTCCACGGCTGACCCGCATAGTTATATAGATAAGCCATATGATGACTCGGCTCGTTTCCCTGAGCGTATTGTCCTACCATTCCGGTAATATCGGACTGCTGTCTTCCGGTGAGTTCCGGCTTTGTTGTAAAGAGTTCGTCAACTTTAGAAATAAAATTTTTATCGCCGCCCATCAGATTTATCAAACCATCGATATCCTGCGGAACAAAAAAGCTGTATTGCCATGCGTTAGCTTCGGTATAATTACCGCTTACGGAATAAGGATCGAACGGTGTATACCACATTCCATTTTTCTTAGCGCGCATTAAAGAAGTGGAAGGATCAAAAACATTGACGTAATATTTTGCCCGCTGAATGAAATAGTTATAATCGTCTTTCTTACCGAGATCCTTAGCCATCATAGCTATGCACCAGTCATCGTAGGAATACTCAAGAGTTTTGGAAACGCTTTCAGATTCAAGATCGGAAGGTATGTATCCCATCTCCTTATAATATTTCAAACCGAGTTGATCCTGCATAGCGCTTTTCTTCATTGCTTCAAATGCTTTTTCAACGTCAAAGTTTCTTATGCCTTTAAAATATGCGTCGGCTATTACCGGAATGGAATGATATCCAATCATTGTCCCGGTTTCATTCGATGCTAATTCCCAAACCGGAAGTAAACCGTATTCTCCGTATTTCTGAATTAAAGATTTAACCATGTCGCGGTCTTCATCTTTTTCAATCAACGTAAATAAAGGGTGTTCTGCTCTGAAAGTATCCCACAAAGAAAAGACCGTATACATCTTATAGTCTTTCGCAGTATGAATTTTATGATCCATGCCGGTATATTTTCCGTCGACATCAGACATCACATTTGGACTGAGCAGTGAATGGTACAATGCCGTGTAAAATGTCGTTTTGTTTTGCATGCTGCCGCTTCCAACCGAAATTGCTTTAAGTTCCTTTTCCCAGGCCGCGTCGGCTTTCTTTACAACGGTGTTAAAATTCCAACCCGGAATTTCTGCCGCTAGATTTTTCTTTGCCCCTTCCAAACTTGTATGAGAAATACCGACTTTAACATAAACCGCTTCATCGGCAGAAGTAGCATAACGAACAAAAGCTTTTACAAATTCTCCTTGTGCAAAATCTTTTCCGGTTTCAACTTTACCGTTGTCAACTACTCCGAAAGATTTAAACGGCTTGGAAAACTCAGCATAGAAATAAACGGTATGATCTTTTGCCCACCCGGTTGAACGTCTGTAACCTTCGATTATTTTGTTGTCTATAATTTTTATTTGCGCGTCTTTCGTTTTATCCTGGATTCCGTGCACAAGATCTATAATTATGTTTGCCTCGTCCGTTTTGGGAAATGTATATTTATGAAACCCTGCGCGGCATGTAGCTGTTAATTCGGCTTTCACTTTATAATCGTCAAGATAAACAGAATAGTAGCCGGCTTTAGCAATTTCATTTTTATGACTGAAGCGCGAGCGGTAACCCGATCCCGGTTTATCTTTTGAACCTGGTTCGGTTTTTAATTCCCCGGTTGTGGGCATAAAAAGAATATCACCGTAATCCGCGCACCCTGTGCCGCTTAAATGAGTGTGGCTGAATCCCATTATGCTGTTATCGGAATAATGATATCCTGAACACCAGTCCCAACCCTCAACATCCGTATCGGGGCTCAATTGTACAAGTCCATGCGGAAGTGAAACTCCCGGAAAAGTATGGCCGTGCCCGTCAGTACCGATAAACGGATTTACATAGCTCGTCAATTTTACTTGAGCAAATAAATTTATACTCGTCGTTAAAAGAATTAATATGATTATTCCATTTACTAATCCGCTAAATAAAGGTAAAGCATGATTTTTAGTGTTAGAATGAAATAACGAACTGCCGTTAGGCGAGGATATTTTGTTTGATGTTCTCATTTGATCATTAACATTTTGATTGTTTTGAAATATGGTTTTGATTCATTCATCCGAACGGTTAGGCGAGCTATATAAAATCCGCTTGCGTATTTCGAACCGTAGAATGAAGATGTGTAGTAACCCGGTTTCATAATTCCGTTTACTAAAGTTGTTATTTCATTTCCGAGTATGTCGTAAATTTTCAAAGTTACTAATCCATTGCCGGGAATCTGATAAGAAATTGTTGTTGACGGATTAAACGGATTAGGATAATTCTGCATCAACATCGGTTCGTTCGGAATTTTCATATCATGAATATCCTGCTCGGATACATCCGTTGCAGGAACAACTAGTGCGCTGAATACGGAATCTGTGTATGACTTAAGATTGTTCGCAGCATAAACCATTATTCCAGCTTTAGATGAAGAAGCAGGCTGCCATTTTGCTACCGAAGTTGAAAACGTTAAATCATTATTATCGTTCAGCACCCCAATCATTGTTTTTGATGCGCCGATAGAATCCGCCCACTGGTTAAAGCGGCCAACATAATCGGAATTGAAGTAAGCCATGTCCATCACAAAATTGAAGTACGAAGAAACATCCTTGGACTTGCCAATCACCGCGGCAGGCTGTCCATAATATCCCGCATAAATTGCGGCGATGTACATTACCAAACTGCTGTTTGAAGACCTGGGACCGAAGTACTTTCCTATTTCTTTAAGAAGCGAAATGTACGCTGCGTTTCCAGTTGCCTTGTGTTCTATATCAAGAGATATACCGTCAAGGTGAAGCGAATCGATTGCGCACGTCTTTATAAATTCCGCAAACTGCTGATAGTTTAATTTAACTCCGTCATAAGTAGTAAAAGGTGTTGAAGTACTCCATGAAGCGGCATCATCAACATTCATTAAAACCTTTACTCCCCTTGCCTGCAAAATTCTAACGTCGCGTAAAATTTCTTTGTAATGCCGGTACACAACATTTTTCATCCAGCCGGTTGAGTAATGCGCTGAGTCCGCTAATTCCCAAAGAGTCCCTTCGAATATTACAACTACATTTGCTTTGTCTGTAAAAGACGTCAGCGGCAAGTGATCGGGTCCGTGCGAATCGAAAACATAATACGCAACCTTATTGCTACCGGCTGGCGGAATATCCGCCATTAAATTACTTGGAAAAGGATTAACAGCGAGGACTAAAATGATCATCGCCGTTAATTTCAAAAGTAATCTTTCCTTCATAAAATTATTTTTTTCCTGTTTGACCGATCTTTCAACTTATCAATCATTTCTTTTATCTATAGATTAAAATGTTACCGTCCTGATTTTATTCAGCATAAAAAAAATTAGACGTTAGACAAACCAGATTTTTATTGACTGATAAATTCGCCTTTATCCATACTCCAGTCGTTTCCAAAATATCCGGCAAATTTAATTCCTTTTTCATCGGACTTAAGAATTCCGGAATTGTAAATCACAACATCTGGAAAACCCAGGTACTGATCGAAATACTGGGCGAGGTTCACAAGTTCCATCCCTTCAACACCGGTTCCGGTAATAGCGCCAACACAAGCAATTTTGCTGTCGAGTCTTGGGCGTACCAAGAGGCATGCTAAATCATCGCCTTTATATTCTTTATTTCCGACCATAATTTTATTTTCATCTACCTGGACAGGCGAATCCTTTAGCAATAAATTCCATGCTGAGTTTGTCTTTGAATTTCCAAACAAAATAACGCTGCGATCTTTATAGTTGGCCGGATTGAATTCCGTATCTTTAATAATCTCTATTCCGCTGTTACCGCGGTACCAAATTTTTTCAGCATCGTATCTTGCTTTTTTGAAAGCCCATTCGTTTTCTTTCTTACTTCCGTGGGTTCCCACAACAAAAAAGACGTTATGATTAAAAGCTTCTCTCATATTTCCGCAACGCGCCGGGTATTTGTTCTCTTCATTCGGTTTTCCGGCAAGCGACCATTTACCGTTTTCATTATGAAGAAATATCTTTCCGTCCTGAGGAATATTTACATCTGCTAACGTCTGCTTATCCAAATCAATTGAAACCGGTTTACCGGAAGTAAGCATGGAGGCGTCTATTGAGAAGTATTCAATATTATCCGTTGTACCGACAAACTTTCTCAAGCCGGATTCAAGACGAATATTAATCTTGCTTAATTTCTGTTGATGGATTTGATTAATGATCTCGATCCAATAATTTTTTGCAGTTACGGCAGGATTAGCGGTAACAAAATCAATTATCTTAACTTGATTTTGATTAGCGACTGCATGATGGGCAAAGAAATCAAACATTGGCGCCCAATCAACGCAGTCGGCTCCGGGTTCATCGGAATTATCCCACCAGTGACCTGCACCCGGTTGAACATAATAGATAAAATCTTTATGAAACTTGGATAGATTTTCTACCATCGATTCTGCCTGCTGCGGCGGAACATTATCATCTAAAGAACCTTGAATGATATAAATTCCATCCGACTTTAGATTTGTAGTGAATGCGTACGTATCGCTTTGTTTGGTAGAACGCGTTAACATTTTGGCAATGCCAGTAGAATCCGGTGCCGGTTTGATTCTATAAGACCAAATGCTTATCCATCCGGCGCTTGGTCCCACTGCAGCAAATTGATCTGCGTAGTTAACGCCAAGCTGCCATGCGCCATGTCCTCCCATTGAATGGCCTGTTAGATAGACTCGTTCGGGATCAATGTCGAATTTATCTTTGGCAATTTTTAAAACTTCAAGCGCGTCAATTCTTCCCCAGTTTTCCCAGTTGTAACCGTAAGGCCGACGGTTTGTTGGAGCTACAATGTATCCCCAATTTTTATGAGCATACGCTTGAGCCTGATTGATTGCTTCAACGCCCGCACCATGCAGACTTAAAAACAACGCCGGCTTGCCTTTCAAATTTTCAGGCGGGTTAACAGCATAATATTGAACGCTTCCATCTATATCGCTAATAAAAGTTTCTTTATGCGTATCGCCGGGATTAACAACATTCAATTCTATCACAGAAGATGTAAGAACCTCCTTCTTCAAGTTTTCTTTTTTAACTAGCTCGATGTGAAATTGAATCTTACCCATGTTGTGCTGCACAGGCAGTTTTATATAAAACGGTGATTTTAAAATTGAAAGGGGACCAATTTCATTTACCGGATGATATTCGGGGGAAGAACCATCGGCCCATGTTTTAAGAGACAAATTCTTATATGAACCTTCGGTTGCATTAACAATAGGAACGGCTCCGTATGTATTCACTTCTTGATTGACTATAATATCCGGAACCGTCAAATCGGTTGTTGTAAGGTAAAACCCCTTTTTGTTCGGATGTAATTTTACTTTTAAAAGTCCGCGGTTGCATTCGAACAAAAGTTCGTTGGTTCCTTTTTTAATCTTTACGGGAATAAGAGAATAGTCAAATCTAGGCGCCCACGCTTCAAAAGTATCTTGATATCTATAAGGGTTACCGGAACGAGCCGTGCCGTTTACATAGGCAGTTTCATTTCCCATTGCTTCAAGCAATGCTATATCATCTTTATCGGATTTATACTGATAATAAACATACGAACGAGTTAATGTATCATTTCGAATCCAGCCGTCTTTATCGGCTTCAATTTTTTTCCAGGTTCCGGCAACACGATCTTCATATTTTAATTGTTCGCCTTCTTTGGGCGTCTTCCATTTACCCGTTTCAATTAACGCTACTACCGCATTTGGAGAGATTATTTTATCTTTTAGCTCAGCGCGGTTTAATCTTATAACCAATCCATCCTTAAATACAACAGAGTCCCGAGTCTGGCCAGCCACTATAACTGAAAAAACTAGAAGCAGCAAAACAAAAACATTTTTGATTTTTAACATTTGTTCTCCTTATTAGTTTTTTATTCAAACAATATTTTAATTTTTTTTCGTGCTCTCTGCTAAAAGATTCTTGGAAATTTTATCCGTTCCGATTGCTCTCCGCAATTCGATTTCTATTAGTTAATTACTTTTATCCTTAATTAAATGTCCATCCCAAATGGCATCAACAATAGCCGAAATCGGTTGGTCAGTAAGTTTTATCGAAATTGACGCCATGGAAAAGCCGAAAATCGTAATAAGCTTTCCACTCCTTCCGCAATATTACTTAATAATCCCTACCTGCCTCTAAGGAAACTACTTTAGGGCTGTTTTTATTTTAATAAAATAAACAT
>JAKAHQ010000109.1 GCA_021814855.1 Bacteroidota bacterium
AAAACGCAAGAGATATAATTGAAAATTCGCTTAGAGAAAAAGAAGTTCTCCTAAAAGAAATTCATCATCGAGTAAAAAACAATTTCCAAAAAATTATCAGCCTAATTTCGCTTCAGGAAGAACTTATTACGGATCAAAAAGTGACTTCAATTTTCCATGATTTACAAACAAGACTGCGTTCAATGTCTTTAATTCATGAACTGATGTATGGCTCCGGTAATTTTGCGGCGATCAATTTTAAAGATTACGTTGAACATCTTACGCGATACCTTTTTAGAACGTATTCCACGTCCGATCGGATTAAGCTGAATCTCGATTTGGAAAACCACAATCTTGATCTCGAATCGATTATACCTTGCGGATTAATTATTAACGAGGTACTTACAAATTCGTTTAAGTATGCATTCCCTTCAGAGATGGATGGGAATATAAACATTAGTTTTGGTAAGGTTAACGACGAATACCGTCTTGAAATTTCGGATGACGGGGTAGGCGTTGAAAACAAGATAGACTTTGAAAATGTCAATTCGCTTGGACTTAGACTTATAAATTTATTTACAAAACAATTGAAAGGTTCGATGGAAATTATTCAACACCGGAATGGATTGAAGTTCGTTTTTAAATTCAAGGGAGGATCACAAATTGACGGATCGGCTACATCGTAAAAAAAATATTCTGATTGTTGATGACGACCTTCTAATTGCTGAAAGCAGTAGATTTCTTCTTACTAAATCGGGTTTTTCTGTTGTGGGTATTGCTTTGAACGGACAGCAAGCCATCGAATTTGCGAAGCAAAAATGCCCGGATTTAATTTTGATGGATATAAATCTTGGCGATTCGATTGACGGAATTACTACTGCACAGGAAATACAAAAATTTGCAGATTACCCATTCATATTTCTAACGGCCTACTCGGATCCAGAAACAGTTGAACGGGCAAAGAAAGTTGGTCCATTCGGGTATTTGATCAAACCTTTCGATAACCGGGAACTGATTGTCTCAATAGAAACTACTCTATCTAACTACGAGACTGATAATCAAACCTGAATGTAGAAATTTTTAATGACCGTTAGTAATTTCTTTAAGTAAGAGAAAATACTTTGAACTCCATATTCACGATTCAAGTATTTCGTTCATTCTTTTGAATACGCGATATGGCTAAATCCCCAAAATTCCCGACAAATCAAATATAGCTTTCATTGTTAAGGCGGCTCGCATACAATTAATTAAAAATCATGCCAATACAACTAATTTTATTGCATCAGGATTTTTAATGGCTTAAATTTGAATGCAATATGAAGCAGTTTTTCTTTACAAAAATGAGCGGCGCGGGTAACGATTTTATACTGTTCGATAAGAAAATTAACCCGGATATTGAGCTTGACGCTGAATTAATTAATAAAATTTGCCAAAGACGCACCGGTATTGGCGCAGACGGCGTTCTGTTAATTGAAAACAATGACGGATCAAAGTATACTGTTAAGTACTTTAATTCCGACGGTTCCACCGGGAGTCTCTGTGCAAACGGCGCACGATGCGCTATTAAGTACGGAAAAGAAAGCGGCAGATTCGGGTTCCAGACTGCGGATTTTATTGTGAATGGAACCTGCTACTCCGGGCAGGTTTTTGAAAACGGACTTGTTAAGTTTAATTTAGCCGAACCAAAAGATTTGAAACGTAATTTTAAGATTAAGGCAGGCGGACAGTTAATTAACGCTTCGTATGTTAATACCGGCTCGCCGCACGTGGTCATTAATGTTAGCGATGTTCTTCATGATAACAGAAAACCTAATTCATTTTTCGGGGAAATATCTGAATTACCTGTTTTTGATTTAGGTAGAGAAATAAGATATTCTCCGGATTTTGCACCTGAAGGTACGAACGTGAATTTTATTCAGGTAGAAAACGGAAAAATTAAAATCAGAAGTTACGAACGCGGTGTTGAAGAAGAGACCCTTTCATGCGGAACCGGTTCGGTCGCTTCGGCAATTGTTTCATTTATAAACGTCGGGCTTCAACCGCCGATTACTCTTCTTGCTAAGAGCGGAGCCGAGCTCGTTGTGGATTTTAAATATCGGGATAATCAATTTAAGGATCTTTCCATAACCGGTCCTGCCGATATTACATTTAAAGGTGAATTAACAATTAATTGAGGAAATAAATGAGTAAAGTCATCTTTTCAATTCGTTACAATATCTTTCCGGAGAGAAGAGAAGAGTACTTAGATGTCGTTCGGGAGCTTAAGAATATAGTGAAGGCGGAAGGACTGGAAAGTTACTCAGTGTTTGAACAAAAGAATAAACAAAATTCATTTGAAGAGATTTACGTTTTCAAGAATAAGGAATCGTATGAAAGTTTTGAAGACAGCACGGACGAACGTGTTGATATACTTATGACAAAACTTTCGGACATGATAAAGGAACAATCAACGCAATACACAACTTTATTTGAAGTTAATAACGCATAATTTAATTGGTTGAATTTTGCAGCGATCATTACCCTCCAACATGATCCTGGAATTTAAATGTTTGAGTACATAGGTGCCTTACATATCCATTCGGTTTTTTCCGACGGCTCCGGTGAAGTAAAAGACATCGCCGGGTTTGCAGATGAATCGGGTCTGGATTATATAATTCTTACAGATCATAATACTCTGCGCGCGCTGAATGAGGGCTACGAAGGATGGTACGGGCGGACTCTTCTTTTAGTTGGCTGCGAGATAAACGATAAAGAAAACAAAAATCATTACCTTGCTTTCGGCATACAAGAACCATATTCAACAAGGTTGCCTGCTGTTGAATATGTAAAAAGAGTTAAAGATTCCGGCGGCATTGGTTTTTTAGCTCATCCCCATGAAAAAAGAAATTCCATGAAGGAACATCCCCCGTATCCATGGACTGAATGGAACACAGAGGATTTTACGGGCATTGAAATTTGGAATCACATGTCCGAGTGGATGGAAGGGTTGACCGAACAAAATAAATACAATTACTTTATTCACCCTCTCCGTTCAATATCCGGCCCCTCGCAGGAAACGCTTGAGGTATGGGACCGGCTTAGTCAAACAAGAAGAGTTGTTGGTATTGGCGGCATTGACGCTCATGCGCACAAAGTTAACCTTCTCGGCTTTTTCGAAATGGAAGTTTTTCCTTACAAAGTATTATTCAAATCCGTTAGAACGCATATCCTTTGCGAACAAGAATTAGCGGCATCAACATTAAAAGACGATATAGAAAATTCCAAATCAATTGTTTACCGTGCTTTAAGTTCCGGACGCTGCTTTGTCTCAAATTATTACCACGGAGATGCCAGGGGATTTCGTTTTACTGCCGCTGCCGGAAAAAAGATTTATGAAATGGGAGATACTTTACCTTTTCAAAAAGATATTAAGCTTTCGGTAACGATACCTCACGACAGCGTGGAAGTCCGTTTAATTCGGAATGGTAAAACTTTAGAATCAAAAACCGAGACGCAAGTCGAGTTTGATGTTACCGAAAAAGGAGTTTACCGGGTAGAGGTAATGCGGAATAAAAATGCCTGGATTTTTTCAAATCATATTAGAATAGGTGTATAATTTTTCTTAGATTTCCGCCCGAATTTTTTGCGATTTATTAAAAAACGAGGTTAAAAGTGCTCGAAGCAAGAAAAAAGATTTCGAAAAAACAGATTAAGGAAGACAAATTAGTAACCACTTATTATAAGGCAATTAGTTTCTATCAAAAAAACCAGGCCAGGCTTTTAATAGGTCTTGGTGTAGTTGCTCTGGTGGTTGTAGCCGTTATTCTATTCTCAAACAAAAAAGCAAACGATAACAAAGTTGCAGCAGCTTTGCTGGCTAAAGTTATGCCTTTGTACAATCAAGATTCTTTTAAGCAGGCCATCGACGGCGACAAGACGAAGAACATCGTTGGCTTGAAAGAAATTGTCGATAAATACGGAAGTACCGACCAAGGTGAAACCGCAAAAATCTTTTTAGCGGACTGTTATTCTATGATGGGTAATACCGATGCGGCTTATAAAATGTACGACGATTATTCCGGCTCGGTTCCATTGTTTAAAGCTTCAGCCGCTGCGGGTAAGGCCGGTTACTATGAAGACAAAAAAGAATTTGGAAAAGCGGCCGATCTTTACAAGGAGGCGGCAAAAATTTCTAAAGCTAATCCTTCCAATGCCGATTACTTTTTCAGAGCCGGCATAAATTACTTCAAGGCAGGTCAAAAATCGGACGCCAAAACAATGTTCGACACGATCAAAAAAGATTATAAAACTTCCATGGTAAATTCGGAACTGGATAGATATCTGGTTCAAATTGAAAGTTAATTTTTTAACGGACGGAATAGTGAAATCTCAATTCTTGATTTTGCAATTATCGGTGGGTATATTATCAACAGTTTAGAGGAATTAAATTTAGATGGCAGATACTTCGGATTTCAGAAATGGTCTTATTATAAAATTTAAGGGCGATCCTTTTGTAATAGTAGAATTTCAGCATGTCAAACCGGGCAAAGGCGGAGCTTTTGTTAGAACAACATTGAAGAATCTTAAAACAGGAAAAGTTCTTGATAACACATTCCGTTCTGGCGAAGGTGTAGATGTTGTTAGAGTTGAGAGAAGAAAATACCAATATCTTTACCGTGAGACGGCCGGATTAGTACTGATGGATAACGATACGTATGAACAGCTTACCGTTTCCCAGCAAACCTTTGGCGACGGAGCGGATTATCTTAAGGAAGGCGAGGAAGTGGAATTGCTTCTTGACGATGCCGATCAAATTATCTCGGCGGAAGTTCCGATCTTTGTTTCGCTTAAAGTTGTTGAAACAGAACCCGGCTTTAAAGGCGATACTGCTAACAGCGCCATGAAACCTGCAAAACTTGAAACCGGAGTTAAAATAAATGTGCCGCTGTTTATCAACGAAGGCGACGTGCTTAAAGTTGATACAAGAAACGGCGCATACGTAGAACGAGTTAAAAACTAACGGCTAAAAAGGGCATGGATATAAATCTACTTAAGAAACTCATCAAAATGGTTGAGCAAAGCGAGATCACCGAATTCACAGTTCAAGAAGGCGATCTTAAAGTAAAAATTTCCAAAAATTCTCATCAAGCTGCGCAAATTCAAATGCAGCCGGTTATTGATTACTCAAAGTCTATTCCGGCGGTTAATGTAAGCGCTGCTCAGGCGGCTGAACCTAAAAGCGCTGCATCAGCCGAACAATCCTCAAACAAGTATCACGAAATTAAATCGCCGATAGTTGGAACATTCTATCGCGCCCCGGCGCCCGACGCCGATCCTTACTGCCAGGTTGGAGATACCGTTTCTGCCGGGTCGGTTCTTTGCATCGTTGAAGCAATGAAATTGATGAACGAGATTGAATGCGATGTAAGCGGAAAAATTGTTAAGATACTTGTCGAAAACGCCACACCAGTTGAATACAACCAACCGTTGTTTCTTATTGAAACTGATTAGTGTTGTCTAACTTTTGAGAGGATGTATTGTTTAAAAAAATTTTAATAGCCAACCGGGGTGAGATAGCTTTACGAATTATCCGGACTTGTAAAGAACTTGGCATTCCCACGGTAGCTGTTTATTCCGAGGCAGACCGCGATGCGTTGCATGTTGTGTTCGCTGATGAAGCGGTTTGTATTGGACCTGCGCCAAGCAATCAAAGTTATCTTAAAATCCCAAGCATACTTTCTGCCGCGCAAATAACCGGCGCAGACGCAATACATCCGGGTTACGGATTTCTTGCCGAGAATGCTGAGTTCAGCGATATCTGTGCCGAATCCAATATTAAGTTCATCGGGCCTTCCGGCAACGCGATTCGCAAGATGGGCGACAAGGCCTTTGCTAAAGAAACTATGCGCAAAGTAGGTGTGCCTGTTGTTCCAGGCAGCGATGGAGTCGTAGATAATATTGAAGAAGCGAAAAGAATTGCTGCCGTGGTTGGCTACCCGGTTTTGTTGAAAGCATCGGCGGGCGGCGGCGGCAAAGGAATGAGAATTGTTAACGAAAAAAGCGAAATTGAAAAAGCGTTCCTCGCAGCCAGTAATGAAGCTAATTCTGCTTTTGGCAATCCTGCCCTTTACATAGAAAAATTTATAGAGAATCCCCATCACGTTGAAATACAAATTCTCGGTGATCAGTTTGGAAATTACTACCACTACGGCGAAAGAGATTGTTCTATCCAACGCC
>JAKAHQ010000110.1 GCA_021814855.1 Bacteroidota bacterium
CCGGGTAAACCCAAAGCTATGCCGATAAAAAGGATTCCCATATTTTCAATGGACGAATATGCGAGCATGCGTTTATAATTTTTTATTCTCAGCATAAACACAGCGCTCACCATCAGGGAAAGAAATCCCGTAAGTATGAAAATGAAATTGGAAAAGCCGTCAGAGTGCGCGCGTATAAAAATTTCCTGAACGCGAAGAAGTCCGAGAAACGCGGAGTTCAACAATGTTCCGGAAAGCAATGCTGAAACCGGGGATGGCGCTTCGGAATGCGCGTCGGGCAGCCATGCATGGATAGGAGCTATGCCGATCTTCGTTCCGAATCCGATAAAGATAAACGCGAAAGAGATTTTTAACCAGAACGGGTTTATCTCCAAAGCATGCTCATACAAATCTTTGAAGAACAGCGAACCCAAACTTTTGCTTCCTACCGAAAGTAGAATTATTCCTACAAAGGCGAGGGCGATACCTATTGAACAGATATAAACATATTTCCACGCAGCTTCGAGAGAAGATTTTTTCTTTTCGAAGTAGATAAGCAGCGCGCTTGTTAATGTAGTGGCTTCCACAAAAACCCATAACAGGGCAAGATGCGTCGCGAGTATAACACCGGTCATGGCGACAACAAAAAATAAAACTTCGGCAACGTAAACGGATTCTTGTTTGGCCGATAAATCATGTTCCTTGAAATAATAAATGCTATAAACCGAAGAAGCCGCAAACACCAATGTCATTATAGAAAAGAAATAAAGTCCGATCGAGTCGAAATTGAAATAAGCAATCAACCAATCCGGAAGAATATGCCATTGAATACCCTGCCAGCTTGCAAAACCGATAACGATATAAATGGCGGCGGAACCGAGAAGAGAAATGCGGTTGACCGCTTTATTAGCGGCCAACAAACTTATTATTCCGAGCAGTACCGGTAAAAAGAGAACAATGCTTATCATCTCTAATCCTTCAGCTCCGTTAAGACATCGATATGGCTGCCGTCGAACATCGATTGTATTTTGTTAAAGAAGATTACAAAAAGATAAATGCCTACAAACAAATCGAGAAGCACGCCCATGTTTACCAGCATGGGCATCTCGTTGGCAACCGAAAGCGATAAAAGAAAAATTCCGTTCTCAAGCGTCATGTAACAAAGTATGTGGGTAATAATTCTTTTCCGGTTTATGATTAAAAACAGGCTTGCGATAATTAGAACGATTGACATCCCGAAATAGAGCGGCCGAATTGAAGCGCCTATTTTAGCCGACCAGAACGCGGCGATAAATCCGAAAATGAAAATACCACAGGCGATGAGCAGCGAATAAAACTGCGAGATATAGGGTTCAACCTCGCGGCTGATTTCGTTCTTGCGGATTACTCTTAAAAGAAAATATGGAATTACAATCGCTTTTATTATGAGTGTTTCCAAACTTAAGAACGCGATGTTAAGCCAGTTTATTTCTCGAATATCGATTATCACCAGCAGGAAGAGAAGAAATCCCTGCAGTGCCAAAGTTTTAACATACGCTTCTATGCGGCTTACCGCAAAGATGTAAAGCATGCTCGTGCCGAGAAGAATTATGAGTAGGTCGGTCATTATAATCCTCCGCGCAAAAAGAAAATTATAACGGCAAATGCGGTTAGGGATAAAGCCGTCATCATAAAAATAAATTGCGGAACGTGGGACATCCGCGAGCGCGCTATCAAAGATTCAATCATACCAATAAGCATAAATATCAACACAAGAACCGCCGCAAAGAAAATCAAAGGGTGTACCATTAACAGTTTTACGGGAATAAGCAGGTCGGCAATCAAAATTGAAATAACAACCATCTTCAAACCGGCAGCATATAAAATGAAAGCTAAGTCGGGCCCGGAGTAGTCCAGTATCATTACTTCATGAATCATTGTGAGTTCGAGGTGAGTATTCGGATCGTCAACCGGAACTCGGCTGCCTTCGGTTAACAACATTATGAAAAGCGAAATGACGAGAAGAATTTTAACAAGCGCTGTATAACCTGCGCTCACGTTAAGCATCAAAAATATTTCCGCAAACGAAGTTCTGCCCGTCAGCAGCGAGAGCGAACCGATAACAACAAAAAATGCTGTTTCAATAATTGTAGAAAACGCTGCTTCCCTGCTCGCTCCCATTCCTTCGAAACTACTGCCGGTATCCATTGCGGCAAGCACCGTGAAAAATTTTGAAAGGCCGAGTATGTATGCGAATAAAACAAAGTCGCCGGGGAAATTTATAACCGAGCCGACAACCGGCATAGGCACAATCATCAATGCAAGCAAAACAGCGGCAACATTTAAAGACGGGGTTAATTGGAAAATAAAAGATGTAGTTGTGCTTATCACTTCGCCTTTGTGAAGAAGCTTAAAGAAATTGTAGTACGGCTGAAATATCGAAGCTCCTTTTCTTCCGGCCCAAATTGCTTTTACGCGGTCTATTATACCGAGAAAAAAGAACGGCGAAATAATTGCAAGTCCTATAACAATAAACCTTAACATCTACATAACTCCGATAATCCAAATAAGAAGGATGATTAAAAATAACAGCCCGTAAATAATGTACTGCTGCATTCTTCCGCTTTGTATCCAAGAAAACATATTCATAAACCAACTAAGAAATTTCAGTACCGGCTGGATAAGATGGCGCTCAAGAAAATCCTGAGAGTAACTTTCGAGGCGAGCTTCTTTCGGAAAAATTACTTCATCCTTCCTCAAGTTAATTTTTTGCGGAACTAGTTCCCTAACGAGATGGAGAAACGGCATTGCAAACGAACTGCTTGTATATTGAATTCGGCTGCTCTGAACCTGGTAACCGCAGTCCCATGTTTTGAAATGCCTCACGGATTTTCCTCTCAAAAGAAAAGATCGAAGGAGCCAGAAGAATAAAACCAATCCGACAAATACAATAAACAAATTTGTTACGGTTTCAAAAATAGGTAGTATGTTATAGAAGTTTGAAAATGAATCAGCCGGCAAGAATTGTTTCAACGCATTTCCAATGAAGAAAATTGCATATAATGGCGAGAGACCTATCACAAACATTAACACTGTAAGAAAACCTGTCGGTAGAAGAAAGGAAGCGTTTTTATCATTTGGTTGATTTAGTAGTTCAGTCCGCGGCAATCCTAAAAAGCAAATCCCGAAAAGTTTTGTAAAACATAGTAGAGCCATAACGCCGATAAATGCCAGTCCGGAAAGTCCGAGCAGCGCGGCGATATTCATTGCCAGGCTGTTTATCGAAAAACTTTTTGCAATGCCAAGATAAATTGAAAACTCGCTGATGAATCCGTTAAGAATAGGCATGCCGCTAATGGCAAGAGATGCAATCAAAAACATCGCGGAAGTCGACGGCAAAACTTTAATTAGTCCGCCGAGCTTGTCAATATTCCTGGTATGGGTTTGCGAATAAACAACTCCCGCCCCGTAAAACAAAACACTTTTAAAAACGAAATGATTGATAATATGCAGCAGCGCTCCCATAAAGCCGAGCAATGCTATCAAGTTCATATTATAAACCAATCCCAGCATGCCGAGACCTATACCCATAGCAATGATGCCCATATTTTCAATACTGGAATATGCCAGCAGTTTTTTCAGATCGGTTTGCGAGATTGCGTTGGCAATTCCGATTATTCCCGTGAACAATCCAACCGCAAAAACTACATACGCAATTATCTCGTTAGGTCTTCCGCTCATAAGAATTATTCTAAGAATTCCATAAATACCGGTTTTAATCATCACTCCGGACATTATTGCCGAGACTCCGGTAGGCGCTGCCGGGTGAGCGCGCGGAAGCCAGGTATGCATCGGGACAAATCCCGCCTTCGTTCCAAAACCGATAAAGAAAAGAATGAACAGAAGAATTCCCACATTGTTTTGCTGGCTAAGCACCTGCGTAAACGAATTGAAATCAAGCGAGCCGGAAACTGCGGACGTCCAACTGAATGCAGCGATTAAGAATGCAGCGCCAATCTGCATTGCAGTAAGATAATAGATGCCGGCTTTTCTAACTTCTTCTTTCTCGTTTTCGAAGCCGACAAGAAAAAAAGATGATAAAGACATTACTTCCCAGACGATCAAAAACAGAAGCGCATTTTGAACAGTGACGACAAACATCATCGAAGAGATCATCAATCCAAGGAAGAAATAATAGGATGATAGCGCCGAAGTTCTGCCATGATACATTTTCATGTAGCCGGCCGAATAAATCGATGCAAGCAGTCCGCCAATCGAAATTATAACAACGAACAAAGCCGCAAGAGAATCCATTCTTAAATATGCCGTACCAACCGGTTCGGAAAGAAGCAGCTGAAATTCCACATGCTTTCCGGTTAAAAGAACATCAAGTGCGGAAGGAAGAATAAAAAACTGGGCTATTACCGCCGATGAGATAAGGAAGAACGGTTTTACTTTCTCATTAAAGAATATTGCAGCTAATCCACCTAAAGAAAAAAGAACCGAGCCGAAAAGAAAACCGTTCATTTATTTTGTAGTCTCCTTCTTTTGCCAGTCTTTTTCTTTTAGCTTAATGAACTCAAGGATATTTTCTTTGGCGGCTTGTTCTTTAAGCATGGTTAAGAAAAATTCGCTTTGGCAGAGATAAGATATTTTTGAAAGCACATCGAGGTGCATACGCGGACTTGCCGTCAGGAGTATGAATAATGTGTGAACGGGCTGGTTATCGAGAGCGCCGAAATCGACAGGGTTTTTTAAATAGCAGATTGAAACGCTTGCGTTGCCTGCGCCTGTTACAATCGGGTTGCGCGGATGCGGAATTGCTATTCCTCTTCCAATTGCAGTCGGCATTAATTCTTCACGGTTTATCAGCGCGGATAAAATTTCCTCTTTGGAAAGATTTGTAGGCGTGATAATTTTATCTACGGCATTCTTCAAAACTTCCTTTACGGAAGCGCCTTCAACGTTGGAAATTATTCCGCCTTTTTCCAAAAGAGAAAACAAATGATCGGGAGCGTTTATTAATCCCAAATTTATAAGCGAGGATGAAAGCTCAATCTTGCTGCTCAGAATCCATTCGTTTATTTCCGAACGGTTAAAGCGGTACTGATGATTAATCCTGTAACATGGAATTTTTTTTTCTTTGATCCAGCGATAAACAGTTTTCTCAGATACCTGAAGTAAATCCACGATATCTTTAATCTTTAGATCCATCACATTTTTAAATTAGCCGGTGCAAAAATATCGAGACTTCCGCAAATGTCCAAATATGGTTTGTTATGTCGTAAAAGTGGGGAGAATGTCTAAAGCCGAAGAAGCGAGCACTTCAGACGTTTATCCCTTGAGTAGAAAGAATATCTTCTCCACAAATTTTTACGGAGCCGGTAAAGAAGCAAATTTGTTCAACTAATTTTTGCATGCCCATCTATCAATTCAATAGTTTTTCCCGGCAAGATTCTAGACGATTTCGTTCCGTACTCTTAATCCATCAGATTTTTTCTCGATAATAATTATGATTATTAATCTTTCTTTAATAAATGAATTTAAAATTAAAATCATTAAAAAACTGGAGAACTATAATGAGCGTTGTTTTAGAAAATGAGTTTGTAACTATCGAAGTTGTCCCGGAGAAAAAAACCGTCAAGCACAAATTTCACAAATTCATTCACGGCGAAGTTTTCAGGAATGCTTTACTTGCAGGAAGAGACGCTTTTATTAAAAACCGTTGTACAAAATGGCTTTCAGATGATAGGAATAACACCGTATTAACGCAGGAAGATCTTGAGTGGGGAAAAATGAATTGGGAAGCGGAACTATTTAAAGCCGGATGGAAACATTGGGCACTTGTTGTGCCCGAAAAGGCAATCGGTCAACTGTCCATGAACAAACTGGCCGAGCATTATAAATCGCTGGGTTTGAATATACAAATGTTCAGTAATCCCGATGAAGCCGCGGCATGGCTCGATAAACAATAATTGCAGCAAAACTTTTAAAGCCGCAGAATTATCAACTGCGGCTTTTTTGTTAATGCTGCAAAGCCGACTTCAGCAAATAGTCGTAGCAGTCTAATTACTATTCCTGCCCAACCGTTAGAAAATATTTTTTCCGGAACTTCAGAGCCACGTTGACAAGACTAATTAATACAGGCACCTCTACAAGCGGACCAATAACGGCAGCAAAGGCCTCGCCGGATTTGATTCCGAAGACCGCAATTGCAACCGCAATTGCCA
>JAKAHQ010000111.1 GCA_021814855.1 Bacteroidota bacterium
TTTCCTTCCAAAATGACAAATGTGATTTGTAATAACATCGAGATTCTCGGTAGAGATCTTAGCCGTGAAATAGGTCTTCACACCAAAAAGTGAGTCATCATTTACATCTTGAAGATCGTCAACTAATTGAAGATATCCGCCGTAGCTAAAAAGAAATAATTTTTGAGCATCACTTAAATCACCAGCAACTAAGTATCCATCAGCAAGTACAGAGGTACCTCCTTTTTCTAAACTGATTTTTAAGCGATCTTCATGGCTAAGCAAAACATCTTTATCTGCAAGTTGTAGACTTTTAATCTGTGCTTCGTGTATTGTAATTAGACTATTAAAAACAGCGGGATAATCATACCGCGGGAATTCGGTTTCGATCATGTCAAGCAGTTGATATACTACACTCTCTATTTTTTCTATCGGTTCAATTTGATTGCCGCAAAGTCTTTCCATCAATCGTTGATTGAAAACCTTTTTTCTTTCATCCGGAATATCCGGTGAATCTAAAAAATTATCCGTGTAAGGATAAAGCATGCTGTAAGCAAATACTGAAGGCGTCAACTCCACTTTTAACCCGAACAACATTTGTATCCAGTTCATAGTCCACACATTTCGGCATGCCTGAAATATTTCTGCGCTTGAAATGTTGCCATCAAATTCTTTTACCGCCTTTATAAACTTTGAAGTAACACTCAAAAATTTATTTGAGAATAAAAGACTCACCCCTTCCTCGCAAAAATCAAGGCGTTTCACTAAAAAATTTTTGATGGGTAGAAAGTATTTTTCCAAATTTGTCGTTTCACCCGGGATATAATTATTATTACAAGAATCAACACTTAATGATTCGATGAATTTATCAAGTTCGGATTCATTCTTTCTTTTTTGCATCCAACTATATTTACGATTGAAAACCGGGAATGAATTAGGGCAGTCTTTCCAAATATTTAGTGTTTGCTCTAATAATTTTTCTACCTCTGCTCTATCGACCAATAAAGAAATAGTCCCACCTTCATTATCTGGCTTCTTACTCATCTGCGAATGATTCTGGGAAAAATGATCTAGCATAATCAACTATTGCTTGTATTCAATACTAATTTCGGGAATTAAATTTTCTCTGATTTTTAGACGTTGGTATGAATGATTAGTTGCCCGAAGATGCAAGGGCGATCAATACAGATCGCCCTGTATAAAATTTTCTAAGGGGCCTGCACGATCGCAATTTGGAATGGCTTTACTTTCAAAGAAACATCCGTTATTACAGGAACATTTGGAATGCGAACACCGGGTGTTTCATTTTCTTTTATCTTTACCGGAATATTATTTACAATTTCTTTCCAGCCGGATTTTTCTATTTTACCCGTAAATCTCAAAGATACCGGCGCATCTTTATCGCCCATATTATAAATAATGTACTGTTTTTCACCATAAGGATATATTGCAACCTTTCCCGGTGCGAGGAAAGTAAATCCAAGTTCATTGCCGAACGCTCTTCGAATCATGTTTAGCGTTTCCACAGGCAAACGCAACAAATCATAACTGTTTTCCGGCATATTTAAAATGTAAATGTGTCCGTTAAGATAAGGTACGTTTAGAAAAACGCCAAGATCATAATCCTCTTCTACAACGGCAACATCGCGAACATAAGGCCACGTAGTAGTTTCAATACGCGGAAATGTAAAAGATCTGTCGGCTTTAATATTTGTTTGATCCCATCCCTCACGTATTCTAAATTCATTTGACATAACATATCCGCCGTGAGGATTTAGACTTAGAGTGTTTTTAAACTCCGTGTTTTGAAGCTTCTTCCAGAGTGCCCACGTCATAAACACATCGTGCCCGTCATGCAATCGCTGAATCATTTCTTCGCCTAATTTTGGGTCCTGAAGCGAGTGTAAAGTAAAAATTGCGTTCTTGCTGTCCTTAGGAAATTGGGCAACAGGCGTCAAAGGAATTCCAGCTTCGCCGAAGTAGCCGAAAATATTATACTCTCCCGTTGAACCGTAAGGAAGATATATTGGAACTCCGCGCACATCACCTTTTAACATTCCTGCCACCTTGTCGAACTCAGGCAGCATCTTTACAAAATGCGGATATACATCGCTCGAAGGATTTGGCGGATAAAGTTGTCCCGCGCACCATAGAATTATTTCCGGGGTCTTTGCTAGAATTGCTTGCCAGACTTGGGCATTGTAATCATCCCATCCGCCTTTCATTCCGTAATTATCTAGCCATGAGCCGATCCATTTTGAGGGATCTACGCTCGACCACCATTTTTGAAAAACGTAACCGCTGTAAATTGGAATATGTTGATCCTGCGTTTCGGGTATACGCGTTTCTATACCAACGGCCATTTTATCAAATTGGTTTGTTCCGTTGTATACATCATAACCGTTCAGGCGGTGCCCTTCATACCAGTTGGGATATTTTATAATCACGTTGACGTTAGGATTTACTTCCTTGGCTGGATCGATAATATATTTTTTAGATTGTTTAAGGATAAGCTGAGTGCGGTAATCTGCCCAACTCATATTTCCGCGGTCAGCTAAACATTTATCGCAGTTACAAATTGTAAAAAGCCAATCATCAAGAATTATTTCGTTGAACACGGAAGCTTGTGCCCGCATCCGTTTTTCAAGAGTATTCATATCGTCTTGATCATTATAACAACATGGTCCGCCTTTATCCGACGTTGGTACCATAGCGCCCGCTGGCGTAATTCCAATAGCTCTAAACCGCGCGGCTACTTTTTTCATAAGATCTACTTCCTCATCACCGCGGCTATTTCCTTCGAGATATACTTTTTCAATTTTAATCGGCGCAAAGTATTTCATCGTTTCATTAAACTTAGCGGAATCGGCAAGCAGTCTTTCCACATCGCCATGAGTGAAGAAGATTGCGTACTTCAGATTTTTCCAGCCGGCTTTTGACTGCGCCTTAACAGTTGCCGCATTCACAAACAGAACACACGTAAAAGCTATACTTAGCAGCGGAAAAAACTTATAAATAAATTTTTTCATTATACCTCCTATTTATGATTTTTATTTGTAGGATTAGTGCCTGCTCTTCGATTTGCAACACGAATGAAATTCTTCGATCACGAACAATTTGTGCGTTAAATGTATCTGTTTGTGTGCTGAAGTGCAAACAGTCATGGTGTTGCATTCATGACAAAACTTATTGTCTCACTGCAATCGGACAAAATTACAAATGCCGCAAAAATTTTTATTTTTTTCTTCCGGCATCGGTGCCGCTGCCGCGTCCGGATTCTTTTTTGCTACTGCTTTCACCCGGATTTGCGCCGTTCCGATTACCGTCTTTAGCGCCGGTTTACTTTCTTTCAACCGAACCGGTGTTGTTATTTTGCCGTTTAACCCGAACTGAGTTCATATCAATATTGCGTTCTGATTCCCTATAACTTTCAGGTCTGGATAATCCTACACGCTCGTTATCACTTGAACCATTTCTATACTTATCTTTGTTCTGTGGATTTGGCTGTACTGGTCGTCCGCTTATAGGCAAAGGAGCTGGTAAAGAAATAACAGGCGGATACGAAGGCGGATTTTCAATGACAGGTTCCGAGTAATAATAAGTTGTGTCTTGAACGTAATTATCTTGACTCAGTCTTTCATAGCCGGAATAGTAACATCCGTTCAGCCAAAGAAAAACAATTAACGCTAATGCCGCTACTAACTTTTTCATAGTCCCTCCTATCATTAAGGTTTAATACCCTTGTTCGATAGTTAAACATTGACCTTATTCTTGGGGTTTAAATCGTTCGAGTGTAAAAATTTTGGGTGAATAATTTTATTGAAGGAATAGAGGAGGTTAACAGTCTGAGTTTATACAAAGCAGGCAAATTTCCTTACGCGCCGTTCAGGAAAAATTATCTTCAAGGTCCTTCATACCCCTTAACAGTTCTTCTCTTGGCAGATTTCCGTCGATTAAATCTTCATTATTCTTTTGGAGTAGTCTTTTATAAAATTCATGTCCTTGCTCAACAATTCCCGGATAATTTATTTCGGCGAGCTCGAATAAAATATTTTCCGCTTTATCATACTGACCGGCATGTTCGTAATAACAAAGTATTTTATACTTTGTTCCCGGGTCGAATAAAGAACCGCTTGTTTTGTTTATCAAGACAGGCAAATCATCTAAAAAATTTTTGATCAACAATTCATCTTGCAGCGCGTATAATTCAAGGAACAAGTTTAGCGATTTATGGTACTTTTCAATCGCTCCTGCCGCGGTACGCTGCGAGGCATCAAGTATATCTCCTTCGGCTTTAAGCAACTTGGCAATCATCATGCATTTTTCTGCTTCAAACTTTTTGCCGCGGCTCAGCAATAAAATAATATCTTCGGCCGACATTGAATTTATCATCGTCGCGTCTATGCCGGTTAAACCTGCATAGGCCCGGTCAACTTCCTTTTGTGCGGCGTCGAAGTTTTTATTCTCTACATTGAATAAAATTTTTAACAACACCCGCGTTAATTGCTGGATGAGCCGCATAATATAATCTTTCTGCAACACTAGGTAATCCCGCGAGGTTTAATTAAACAATCACATGTTTAATTTAATTATTTGTTCGTTAAAAAGTGTTGGGATTGTGAGTGTAGTGCCGCGTTTTACTATTGAGCAAATCTATTTGCCGAAGAGATGCTTTTGAAGTGTAAATTAATCCCAGTGCGGTTCTGGATCAAAAAAATATTTGCTTCCGATTAATTCCGAATTTCACACGGGATAATTTATTTCATCAGAAACTTTTGATTTTATTTTTACGAGTTAATTTTGTGATTGCCACAAAAAGAACCGGCACAATAAAAATTGCGAGCATCGTGGCTGCAAGCATTCCCCCGAGTACTGTCCATCCGATTGTTGATCTAGCCTGCGCACCGGCACCTGAAGCGAATGCTAAAGGCGAGACACCAAATATAAACGCCATCGAAGTCATAAGTATCGGGCGCAAACGAAGTTTAACCGCCTCAATTGTCGCTGCTTCAATCTCCATTCCACTCTCAACTCTTACCTTGGCAAACTCAACAATAAGAATTGCGTTTTTTGCCGCTAATCCGATCAAAGCAATTAATCCGATTTGCGCATAAACATTATCGCTAAGCCGGGGAATAAAAGTCAAAGTTAAAATTGCGCCAAAAGCGCCGATCGGCACCGCAAACAATACCGCGAGAGGAACTGTCCAACTCTCGTAGAGAGCCGTAAGAAATAAGAACACAAATAAAATTGAGAGGGCAAAAATTGTTGTTGTGCTGCTGCCAGCATTAATCTCTTCCCGGCTTAATCCCGAAAATTCATATCCGTATCCGGCAGGCAAAACTTTAGCTGCAACTTCCTTTAACGCTTCTATGGCTTGGCCGCTGCTGTAACCTTCCGCCGCGCCGCCGTTAATTTCCGCCGATCGAAATAGATTATAGTGAGAAATCATCGGCGCGTTCTCCGTCACTTTATAATTCACTAAAGTGCTTAACGGGATCATATCGCCGACAGCATTTTTAATATAATATTTTGAGATATCTTGAATTGTTGCGCGGTAGGTTGTATCTGCCTGTGCAACTACGTGGAAGTTCCTGCCGTAAATTGTAAAATCGTTTACGTAACGGCTGCCTAGAAATGTTTGAATCGTACCGAATACATCGGCGATATCAACCCCGAGCTTTTCACATTTTTCCCTGTCCACATTTAATTGGTAAGCAGGAGTGTGTGCGCTGAAAAATGAAAACACGTGACTCAGTTCCGGTCTTTTATTTGCAGCTATTACAAACGATTGAACAACTTTTTCGAACTGTTTAATGTTATCCGTGCTTTCATGCTGTTCAAGTTCGAAAGTAAAACCGCCTGTTTGACCCAAACCGGGTATGGCCGGCGGCGAAATCACAACGGTGTTGGCGCTTTTAACAACGGCTAATCTTCTTTGGAGATCTGCAATAATAGTATTAAGCTGAAGAGATTTATCCGTTCTTTCATCCCACGGTCTGAGCATTACAAATATTGTCGCGCTGTTCGATTTTGTGGCGAAGGTTACAACATTTAATCCGCTTAAAGCCGCAAAGTGAGCAACTCCGGGAGTTTGTTTTAAAATCCTCATCATCTCTTCAAGAGCCGCAATACTTCTAGAGCTTGATGCGGCTTCCGGTAGTTCGAATGTAATGTATAATCTCCCCTCGTCCTCGG
>JAKAHQ010000112.1 GCA_021814855.1 Bacteroidota bacterium
AAAGATTCCGAGAAACTGATTCGAAATCTCGGCATCTCATCTAATATGATTTCGATTCAGCCTGTAGTTGACAAAGCTTCCGAGTTGCTTAAGGAATCATTTAACGGGAAAGGTGAAGATCTAACGGAAGAAAATTTACAATCCAGAGTTCGAGGAATTTACTTGATGGCTCTTTCCAACAAACACGGTTATTTACTTTGCACAACCGGCAACAAATCCGAAATTGCTACCGGATATGCGACTCTTTACGGAGATATGTGCGGTGCCGTTGCAGTTATTGGAGATGTATACAAAACGCAAGTCTATTTGCTCGCGGATTATATTAACCGGGACGGAGAAATAATTCCGGAAGAGATAATTGTTAAAGCTCCGTCGGCGGAATTACGTTTTAACCAGACAGATCAGGATACGCTTCCTGCTTATGATCTGCTCGATAAAATTTTGAAAATGTATCTTGAAGAACAAAAAGAGTTCGAAGAAATATCGGCTGCAATCGGGGAACCAAATCTCGTCAAAAAGGTATTAAGACTTGTCGATTTGAATGAGTTCAAGCGTAAGCAAGCCGCTCCCGTACTAAGAATTTCCACTAAAGCGTTCGGCTACGGAAGAAGATTCCCAATTGTTCAAGGCTGGCGCAAATAATTTTTAATTTAACTCAGGGTATTCAATGATTAAAAAATTTTTCACTTCGGTAATTATCCTCGCGTTTTTATCTGCCGGATTAACATCAGCGCAGTTTGGTCAGGAAAGTAAAATTGTTACTATTCAATTAATAAAAGGACATGATAAAGTTCATGCTAACTCTCTTCTTAAAGTTGCGGTAAAAATACATGTTGAAAACGGCTGGCATATTAATTCCGATAAACCAAACGAAGATTTTCTTATCGGCACAAAGATTGTTTCTTTAAACGAAAAATTCCCATTGGCCAAAATTGTTTTTCCAAAGGCAAAAGAGATTACTCTTGGTTTTTCGGATAAACCTGTTTCAGTGTTCGAAGGTGATTTTGTTGTTGGGCTTCTTATAAACATTGACAAAGCTTTGCCGGTAGGCAATTATAAGATCCCGATCCAGCTAAAGTATCAATCATGCAACAACCAATCCTGTATGCCGCCTACAAGTGTAACTGATTCAGTCGAAATATCCGTAGTTGAGAAATCAGAGACGGTTGGAAAAATAAATCAGGATGTATTTAAGGATGTAGATCTTTCGCAGAATGCTGTTGTCGAGCAGTCGAACGAAAGCTCGATTGCTTCGTTGCTTGAAAGGAGCGGTTTGTTAATTGGTTTGCTCGCTGTATTTCTTGGCGGTCTCGCGCTTAATCTTACTCCGTGTGTTTACCCGCTTATTCCAATCACGATCGGTTATTTTGGTGGTCAAGCAGAGGGAAGGACGAGCAGATTATTCTTGCTTGGAATTTTATATGTACTTGGAATGGCTCTCACTTACTCCGTGATTGGAGTTGTCACTTCTTTAAGCGGCGCAGTATTCGGAACGCTGCTGCAAAATACGTTTGTTGTAATCGGAATCGCTGTTTTGTTTGTTGTACTTTCATTAAGCCAATTCGGAGTGTATGAATTTAAGTTACCCGACTCATGGGTTATGAAAGCAGGCGGTGCAAAGAGCGGTGCATTTGGAGCGTTCTTCATGGGATTAACAATGGGAGTAGTTGCGGCACCCTGCATTGGTCCTTTTGTTCTCGGTTTGGTTACTTACGTTGCTGCAAAGGGAGATCCTTATTACGGATTCTTAATGTTCTTTGTCATGGCAGTTGGATTAGGATTCCCTTACTTACTTCTCGCTCTCTTTTCCGGAAAGATCAAAAAACTTCCGCGAGCCGGCGATTGGATGGAAGGTGTAAAACATATTTTCGGGTTTTTACTTTTAGGAATGGCGCTTTACTTTGTAGGACCGCTTTTGCCTAAAGCGATTAATCATTTTATACTTCCGGCGTTTGGAATTTTTACTGCGTTATTCTTGTTATTCTTTGATAAAATAGCGAATAAGGTAAAAGGTTTCTTAGCTTTCAAAATTATTTTCTCGGTAGTTGTGATTATGTTTTCCGTTTACTCGCTTATACCGGAAAAGAAAGCAGAACCAAAATGGCAAACCTTCAGCGAAGCTAAATATGAACAATCGTTGAAAGGTAATGAGAAAATGGTAATTGATTTTTACGCCGATTGGTGTATACCTTGTAAAGAATTGGATGGAATGACCTTCTCGGATCCCCGCGTAGTCGAAGAACTTCAAAAATTTACTCCGTATAAAGTTGATATGACGCAAACGCTATCGGATGCGACAGAAAATTTGCGGAATAAATTTTCAATTGTAGGAATGCCGACAGTTCTAATTATTAATTCCAAAGGCGAAGAGGTTCAAAGATTAACAGGATTTGTCAGCGCGGATGAATTCTTAAAATTTATAAAGTCTGTAAATTAAAGACATATGGATTGCGAATCCTGATTAGGATTTATATTTTTGATGGCTTTAGAAATTAAACATACTTACAAAAAAATATTGAGCATTAAAAATGGCACAAGAAACTGAAAAAGAAGTACAGGGTCTCAACGAAGTAACTATAAGATTTGCTGGCGACTCTGGTGACGGTATGCAGTTGACCGGCACACAGTTTAGCGATACAACAGCTTTGGTAGGAAATGATTTAGGCACATTACCGGATTATCCAGCTGAAATTAGAGCACCCGCCGGAACGTTATACGGTGTGAGCGGTTTCCAATTGCACTTTAGCTCCAGCGATATTCATACTCCAGGTGATACACCAGATGTCCTGGTAGCAATGAATCCCGCTGCGTTAAAAATAAATTTGAAAGATCTTAAGCAGGGCGGAATGATAATCGCCAATACGGACTCATTCGACGCAAAGAATCTTAAGATGGCCGGTTATGAAACTAATCCTCTTGAAGACGGCAGTCTTTCAAATTATAAACTTCACTTAATCCCTATTACAACATTAACGTCAAACACATTAAAAGATTCCGGATTAGGCCTTAAAGAAATTACAAGATGTAAAAACTTTTTCACGCTTGGTTTGATGTACTGGCTGTTCGATCGTCCTATTGAACCGACATTGGAATGGATACAATCCAAATTTGCAAAGAACAAATCTATTGCGGATGCGAATACAAAAGTATTGAAAGCCGGTTATTATTTCGGCGACGAAACTGAAATTTTTACTACAAGATATAATGTTGAACCCGCTGCATTGCCCAAAGGTACTTATAGGAACATTTCCGGCAACGAAGCTATTGCTCTTGGGTTTGTTGCTGCTTCTTTGAAAAGCGGTTTGCCTTTGTTTTTAGGTTCGTATCCTATTACTCCTGCATCGGATATTCTTCATTACCTAAGCGGCTTCAAAAATTACGGCGTAAAAACTTTTCAAGCCGAGGATGAAATTGCCGGTATCTCTTCCGCAATCGGCGCTTCATACGGAGGTTATCTTTCCATCACAACCACAAGCGGTCCAGGCATGGCGTTGAAAACTGAGGCAATGGGATTAGCCGTTATGACCGAACTTC
Source organism: Bacteroidota bacterium (assembly GCA_021814855.1). The sequence goes on from JAKAHQ010000112.1 coordinate 3,535, forward strand.
CTTTAGTAATTATTGATATACAACGCGGCGGACCAAGCACGGGTCTTCCTACTAAAACCGAGCAGGCGGATTTATTCCAGGCTATTTACGGAAGAAACGGCGAAGCCCCGATTCCGGTTATAGCTACTTCTACCCCAAGCGATTGTTTTTACATGTCGTTGGAGGCGGCTCGAATTGCCGTTAAATTTATGACGCCTGTGATTCTTTTAAGCGATGGTTACATTGCTAACGGTTCCGAACCATGGCGCTTGCCTCATGATAACGAAATTCCTGAAATACCTGTTAAGTTCTGGACCGAGAAAGAAGGTTTCGCTCCTTACAAACGCGATGAAAATCTCTCGCGTCCATGGGTTAAACCCGGTACGCCCAATCTCGAACACCGTATCGGCGGATTGGAAAAAGCTCACATTACCGGTAATGTAAGTTATGATCCCGATAACCACGACTTTATGGTTAGACTGCGCGCGCAGAAAGTAAAAAATATCGCAAATGATATTCCAGATATTGAGGTTGTCGGCGAGCAGGAAGGTGAACTATTGGTATTGGGATGGGGCGGAACATACGGAGCTATTACTGAAGCGGTTAAGAACGTTCGCAAGAGCGGAAAGAAAGTATCTCAAGCTCAATTAAAATATCTTTTCCCGTTCCCTAAAAATTTGGGCAAGGTATTGAAAGGATTTAAGAAAGTATTGATTCCCGAAATCAATATGGGTCAGCTTGCAACAATTATTAGAAGCGAATTCTTAATTGAACCGATCTCGCTTACCAAAATTAAAGGACTTCCATACAAGACAATAGAAGTTCAAAATAAAATATTAGAAGTACTTGGAGGCAGCAATGGCAAATAACATAGATGTACCGCAGGTTAAATTAACAGCTAAAGATTTTTCGTCGGATCAAGATGTAAGATGGTGCCCTGGATGCGGTGACTACTCAATTCTCGCTCAAGTTCAAAGAGTTTTTCCGGAAATTGGTAAAAAGAAGGAAGATATAGTTTTCATTTCCGGTATCGGCTGTTCAAGCCGCTTTCCTTACTACATGGATACTTACGGATTCCACAGCATTCACGGAAGAGCAGCCGCAATTGCTTCCGGTTTAAAAATTGCAAGACCGGAATTATCCGTTTGGGTAGCAACCGGCGACGGAGATTTAATGAGTATCGGAGGGAATCACTTCATCCATACCTGCCGAAAGAATATGGATCTTAAAGTATTGATGTTTAACAATAGAATTTACGGATTAACAAAGGGCCAATATTCGCCTACATCCGAAAAAGGAAAAGTTACAAAGAGTACACCTTTCGGCAGCGTTGATTATCCCTTCAACCCGCTTTCATTAGCCCTTGGTGCGGAAGCAACTTTTGTTGCCAGAACATTGGATAGAGATCCTAAGCACATGCAGGAAATGATTCGCCGCGCGGCTCAGCATAAAGGAACCGCGTTTATAGAAATTTACCAGAACTGCAACATCTTTAACGACGGCGCATTTGAATTGTTAACCGAGAAGGAAACCAGAGCAGACAACGTTGTTGTTCTTGAGCACGGCAAACCTCTTGTTTTCGGTAAGAACAAAGAGAAGGGAATTAAACTTGACGGATTTACTCCTAAAGTAATTGATCTTACAGATGGAAAAAATTCCGCTAACGATTGTCTCGTCCACGATGAAAACGATGCTGACCCGATTCGCGCTTTCATTTTGGCTCACATGACAGATCATCCCGGTCTTCCTACTCCTATCGGAATTGTTCGCCAAGTATTTAAAGAGACCTACGATGAAGGAGTTGACAGACAGATTAAACATATTACCGAAAAGAAAGGTGCCGGTACAATTGAGAAACTTCTTTTCTCCGGCAGTACCTGGGAAGTGAACTAATCCTTATATCCCGGGAACAAATACGCTTTCTGTATAGTGGATTAATGTTGTTATATTTTTGAAGGCGAAGTTTTGCTTCGCCTTCTTTATTTTTATAAAGGAATTTGTTGATGACCGATTTCCCGTTGCTTAAAAAAATTATTGAAGAACATAGTTCGTTTGTTTTATCCACGCATGTTAGTCCCGATGCCGATGCTCTCGGCTCAGAACTCGCTTTTTACCTTTTGCTTAAGAACCTAGGAAAGAAAGTTTTTGTTGTTAACCACAGCGCCACGCCGTATAATCTTGAATTCCTGGATACCGGAAATGTGATTGACAAATTCGACGAGCAGAAGCATCCGAAAGTAATCGAAGAATCGGAAGTATTTATTCTTCTCGATCTTAATCATGCCGGAAGAATAGTAAGGATGGAAAAAACCTTCCGCAGTTACAGCGGAATTAAAATTTGTATCGATCATCATCATGATCCCGAAAATTCATTCGATTATATCTTCGGAGGAACAGATTACTGCGCCACTTCCGAAATAATTTATGATTTTATAGAAAAGACAAAGATCGTCGAACTGGATTATTTAATCGCATACCAATTATACGCGGGAATTATGACCGATACCGGTTCGTTTCGATTCGAAAGGACCACTCCGCGTGTGCATCAATTAACGTCCGACTTGTTATCTAAAGGAGTTGATCCGACGGACATGTACGAAAAGATTTACAACCAATTCCGGTACGG
>JAKAHQ010000113.1 GCA_021814855.1 Bacteroidota bacterium
AGCGCCCGCTCACGGTATTCGAGCGCGAGCTTATAATTTTTCTGCGCGTAGTAAACTCCGCCTATTCCGCCCCATGTTGCGGCTAAACCTTTTTCATCGTCAACTGCTTTATATTCCTTTTCGACAGCAAGGTAATATTTTAGAGCGGAATTTATGTCGCCCTGTTCAAACAAAACTTCCGCAATTAAATTCAACGCCAACGCTTTACCCGGCCGGTCGCCTATTTCTTCCCGCAACCGTAAAGTGTAATTAAGGTATTCCATTGCTTTAATAAAATTTTGCTGCCTGCGGTAAATCAACCCGATATTGATCGTGCAGAAGGACATGCCGGATTTGTTCTTCAGGTTTTCAAAAAGTTTAAGCGCGCGAAGAATATATTCCAGCGCAAGCGTGTTGTTTCCCTCCAAACGGTACAAACCGCCTATGTTATTATACGAGTAAGCAATTTGGACTGAATCGTTATTTGCCTCGGAAATTTTTAAAGCGTTTTTGTAGGAAGTAATCGACTTTTCATAAAAGCCCAAATTTCTATAAACCACGCCGACCAGATTACTCGCCTTAGCCGCCGATTTCCCGTCGTTAATGTTGCGCGCCAGCTTCAACGCTTGTTCGCCGCACTTTAACGCTTCGTGCGGATGCTTGCTTCTATTGTTCCAGCAGTATTCAAGAAGAAGCCGCACCTTAGTTGAATCCTGCTGGTTTTTAATTTTTTCAAAAATACTATCCGCGCCTAACTGGGCAATCGAAACGGCAGGAAGAAATAGTAAAGCGGCGGCAAAAGCAGCAGCAATTCTTTTCAATATGTTGAGATGATATCTATACAAATACGGTTGTCAATTAATAGTTAATAAAAATCCGAACCAGTCCAAAAAATTATAAGCCGAAATTAATTTGCAGTTGCGCCTCGGCGACTTACGGGAAATCTCGATTTCAAAAGCTGTTAGAAATCATTCAAGCGACGGCATTCCCATGGCGGCCCATTCTTCTTTAGAAGGACCGTACACACCCGGAACTTTCAAACCGGCCTGCCGCATTAGCACCGTCATCTGTCCGCGGTGATGCGATTGATGCGCAATTAAACTGGAAAGAACGTCGGCTCGTTTCCAGGTTGAGCCGTACATATTCAAATCGTCCTGCAGCATGTCGTCCTTCCAGCTATTCTGAAGTTGTATTACCATAGCGTCGGACAACTTTTCATACTCGGCTCTAATCGGTTTTGCCGAAGACGGCGCGGGAGCGTGTTCATCAAACCCGGGAAAGTTTAAACCGGTTTTAGACATCATCTCACCGATGGTTTGAGTAATATGCCATGCAAGAAAACCAAGCGAGCGTCCTTCCGGAGTAACTTTTTGCCGGAGGGATTCATCAGTCAAATTATCGAAAACTTTTAACGTCGATGCGCTTTCATACTTCCAGGCATCTAAAAAATCGTTCACCGTTTTAATCAAGCTCATAATTTCTCCTTAATTAATATTTTTTTCTTGTGATATTTGACACATTAAACATGATCGCGGTTCGAAATCATTTTACTTTCAGCTCATGAATGCCGCCAGCAAAATCTTTTTGCGATTGAATTTCTATTTTAATCGAGGGTGTTTTCACCGTCTCGAAAGTAACTGCGTTGAATTTGTCTTTTTCAACGCCGTATTTGTCTGTGGTATATACCGGAGTCCACTTATCATTTTCTTTATAAAACATTTTCCACGAAGCGGGCACGCGGCATTCTCCAACACCGGTATCGTCGAACCAATAAATTTCCGCTTGAGAAACCTCTTCGGGTTTTTGAAAATCGACTTGAACCCATTCCTTTTCGCCTTTGCTCGGCCACCAATGAAAGAAAGGAACCGACTCATCGTTAGAACTTTTCGGTTCGATTTGATCAACTATCGATTCTGGATTACTACCGTGAGAAACGGTTATCCTGGCGTTGGTAAGAATAGTAGGTCCCGCAAGCGGAAGAACTGCAGATTCTTTCCTCGCAAGCCAGACGCTCATTTCTCCCCTACCCCTGTGAGCCCACGCGTAATACGGAATTGCGGTAAACTGCTGCCCGGTCTTTTCGATTTGTTCCCTTTCTTTATTCAACGAACAGCCGAAAACTTTGCCTTCAATTTCCTCGATCCCGTTTAACAAAGCCGGTTTAAATTCAGTCGTAAATTTTGAATCATCGGGGATAAGAATATTTCTAATGTAGCCGTCTTTGTTATCAACCCATTCTGCGGCGTAAACAATTGGTCCGCGCTGAAATGCAACCTTTCCCCGGTCGTCCTCAACATTTTCGTTGGCAAGAACTCTTCGAACTTCCATGGGAAGATTTAATTCGACTACATCGCCGCTCTTCCAACTTCTTTTGATTGAAGCAAAACCGTTTTCAATTTTTATTTCTGCCGGCGCGCCGTTAATTGATAATGAAATATTCTCTTTTTGTTCACCCATAAATTTGTACAGGTCGGAAGCTATCGGTTTATTCTCCGCCCAGGAGGGGATTCGTAATTTCATTTCAAAATTTTCCCCGGCCGGCTGAGTAGCTACAACTATTTTTACTTTTCCGTCCCATGGGTAATTTGTTTCTTCGTTCAATTTAACAACGAAATTATTTACGGATAGTTCCGCCTTGTTGGAGGAAAACAAATTAACATAGATCACGTTTCCGTCCACCGAATAAAATTTTTCCGGCAGCGACGCTATGAATCTTGCGACATTCGGAGGGCAGCATGCGCATGTAAACCACGGACTTCTGCCGTGTGTACCGAACGATTGCAACGGATTTGGATAGAAGAAAGATTTGCCGTCCAATCCAACACCCGAGAGGAAAGCGTTATACAAAGTTCTTTCAAGTACATCCAGATACTTGCCGTCGCCGTAAAGTTGAAACATTCTGTAATTCCACATCATGTTTGCTATGGAAGAGCATGTTTCGTTATATGCGCTTGCATTCGGAAGATCGTAATTAGCGCCGAGCGCCTCGCCCGATCCCGTAGAACCAATGCCGCCGGTTACATATAATTTTTTACCAACTACATTACTCCATAATTTGTCAACGGCATTTTGATAAGCGCGGTCGCCTGTTATAGCCGCTATATCCGTCATGGCCGAGTACAGATACGCCGCACGAACCGCATGGCCAACAGCTTCATCCTGTTCCGTTACGGGTTTATGATCCTGCGCATATTCGCCCCAAGATTCTCTGCCCGAAAGTTCTTTGCCTCTTCCGCGAATATCCAAAAAGAATTTCGCCAGGTTCAAATATCTTTCATCATTAGTAACTCTGTAAAGTTTTATCAGCCCTATTTCAACTTCTTCATGACCCGGAGGAACTTTTAACGCGTTAGGGCCGAAATTCTTAAGTAGTAATCCCGCGCTTTTAATGGCTACATCCAGTAAAGTTTTTTTGCCTGTTGCCTGGTAATGCGCAACCGCCGCCTCATATAAATGACCGAGAACATATAGCTCGTGACTCCACTGAAGATTTACCCAGCGCGCCGGTCCAATAGTCTGCTTCATTCTTGCCGAAGCAGAATCCTCCCTCGGCGAATACAAATATCCGTCCGGTTCTTGTGCCTTTGAAATAATGAATATCAAACTGTCCAGTTCTTTGTCGAGCGCCGGATCGGGATGCGAGATTAAGGAATAGCATGCGGCTTCAATAGATTTGTAAACATCGGAATCGTCAAATTGATATGCTGTGCAGTATTCCCCATGTTTAAGTCCCGCGGCAATCATAAGATTATTTACCCTGCCGGTTGATTTGCATTCCTGCAGTACATGCGGAATTGTGGCCACACGGTTGGTCTCCGATCTGTTATACCAGAACCCATCGGTAAAATGAATTTTGGTTAATGGAACGGGTTGGATTGTATAATCTTTTTTTGTTTGAGCTGCTGTAATCGATACGAGAAGTGCGCAGAAAATTAATTTTGATATTTTCATCCTTCCGCTCCGGCAAGTCGTTTGGCTGATTATTTGCTTTACAAATTACGCAGATTTGAAATTGAATAGAAGCAATTTTTGTACAAAGGATGATTCGATTTGGACTATTTGTGATGTTAATCCGGCATTTCCATGTGGACAGGTATATCGTCTAAGATAAAACGAATGGGCTAGGATAAAACAAAGATTTTATGGAATCGAACCTCACAACTTCAACCTCTTTATTATATTGCTCATGTATTCTTTCAATATAACAACATGATTTATGGGACTTTCTTTACCCGCAAACAAGAGCGTTATTTTATTATTCTTTAATTTTTTGAAGAACGATTCGAGCAGTCCTTTATTTTCATCCAGCTCATGTTGGTAACGCATCCTAAATTCTTCGAACTTTTCTTCTTCATGGTTGTACCATTTTCTCAATCCGGTTGAAGGCGTAATTTCTTTGAACCAAAGATCGACACGGGCTTTCTCCTTTGATATACCGCGTGGCCATAGTCTATCCACAAGAATTCTATACCCGTCTTTTTTCGAATACGGTTCATAAATTCTTTTTGCTTCTATTTGAATTGCCATCCGCTTCCTCTCTATCTTATATCGACATTACCAGACCTACGTAAAAAAAATTTTCAACGATCTTTAACGCCGTAGTCTATTTTTTATCTTTCCAATTCCACCATTTAAGTTTTTCTTTATCACGCTGCTTTTCGCTTGTTTCGGCATAATAAACCGCACATCTAAACACATACAATAAACAGCGGTCTTGAACAACGCCGGCCACCTTATTCGATTTCTCGTAAAGCTTCTCGGGGTTTTGTCCTTTTAAATCCGATACTTTTCTGATCCCTATATCAAAAAGATTTTGAGAAATTGATTTTCCAACGCCGGGAATTGATGTAAGCGGTTCAACAATTTGCGTGTTCATAGATACTCTTAGGCTTTTAATTGGAGGAATAATACATCTTTAAAAAACAAAATCAGTGTTAAATATTCAATCGAAAAGAAATTTTAAAATTAAAAAGCCACGAGCTGTACGCCCGTGGCTTTGTCACTTAAAAACATTCCTCTTTTCCCAAACTTAATCCGGCTTACATTTGTTTCGGCTCTTGTCCGGGCGGAATTATTCCGTTCTTTGTAAGCTTAGGAATTACAAGTTTTACAATGTCGTTGCGAACATCTTTAAACGAAGTTGGATTATACGTTTCGGTTACAACGGAAAAAATCATGTTGCCGTCTTCGCTCGGTTCCCAAACGCTGGTTTCAAACTCGACTGTTCTTTCGTGGGCAATGTAGCCGCCGTCCCACATTGAGCCATACATCCAGCCGTATCTTCTATAGAACGGCCAGCCGAATCCGTAATAACCTGGGACAAAATACCTTCGGTTTTGTTCGCTGACTTTCTGAATCAAAATTAAACCGTCGTATTTGTCCTTAAGCATGTTTGGAATATCTTTTTCTTGCGGAACTTCGTTTGGATAATAACGATATGACGGCACCGCGTTGACGCCTCTATCTTTCAGCACCTGGACAAAAGCGTCTTCCCAAATACGCCGAGCCGTTTTGTTCTTCCAAACGCTTAATACGAGCACATTTTTCATCGGGCCGGAATGATATTCCGGGTCATGCCATTCGGTTGTAATTTGCGACGATTCGCAGCCGCTGAGCAACAGCGTACCTCCCAATATCAAAATAGGAAAAAGCATTAATGATTTAATTCGCTTTTTCATTTCAAACCTCCTTACTTTCATCTACACATTTTGACATACGCAATATCATTCCGGTTTATCATTTTTTCAATGGTAAAATTTTTTACACATCGGTTAAGCTGGAATATGTAATATAGCGGACCGGTTGAATCCGATCCGCACAGGTATTTATAAATTAGTCTTCTTTGGGAGAATAGAGAACGGCTGCTTTCTCAGCGGATGTTATTATGCCCTTGATCATTGCAGAAGAGAAACCGCTGTGCTCCATTTGGTTTAAGCCGCTTATTGTACAACCGCGCGGTGTGGTAACTTTATCAACCTCGTTTTCGGGATGGTTACCCATGCTAATCAGTAGAGATGCGGCTCCTTTGGCAGTTTGAGCCGCCATTAACAAAGCGTCCTCGGCATGAAAGCCGATTTCGATTCCGCCTTGAGATGCCGCACGAACTGCTCTTAAAAAGAAAGCGATGCCGCAGGCGCACAGGGCTGTTG
>JAKAHQ010000114.1:0-3764 GCA_021814855.1 Bacteroidota bacterium
CTGTAATTCGCTACGAACTTCCAAAGATGGGAAACGTTCAAATAAAAATTTACGACGCACTCGGACAGGAAGTTAGATCGTTAATTGATGAAGAACAAAATACCGGGACGCATAATGTTTTATGGGACGGCGCTAATAATTATGGTCAGCGCGTCTCCAGCGGAATTTATTTTTATAGAATAGTAGCAGGAGACTTTGTTCAGACTAAAAAGATGATAATGATGAAATAGTCTCAAATGATCCTGATAAAATTTATTCAGCTTTCATTTCAAGATTTACAAGGCGGCTTCGGTCGCCTTTTTTATTAAAATGGTAATGGATATTTCCGGGCTTCAGCTAAATTTCAATAAGAATAATTTGAAAGAAAGATATTAAGGTTTCATTAAAAATTTTTTAATTGATTTTCTTTCCGGATTATTTAATTTATTTCCCGGATTCCAATTCTTATTCTTACGAAAGGGCATTAAAATTACAACCCCGTCAACGCTGTTTCCAAGTCAAGCGACTTTATTTTGAAAGTACGCAAATATTTAAAACCAAATTCATTTTGAGGTGTTTAACCAATATTATTTTTCTATAGGCACATTTTAAATTAAGCGGAGAAAATAAATGAAAGTTATTTTTTCGATGATGACGCTGTTCGGTCTAATTATGATTGGCTGCGCATCAAATAAATCGCTGGTGAGTGAGAAGACCCATACCGGCATTAGTGTAGCCCCCGGCGAGTGCAGGGTTACGGCAGAGATAATCAAAGTCGATTCGACATTAGTCGGAGGTCCGGCTTCCGATCCTTGTTCAAAAGCACCCTGTTTAGCTTGGATAAAGATCAATAAAGTTATCGGCTATGGCGCCGGTTCGAGTACTATAAATTCCGGAGATACGCTAAAAGCAAAATTTGCGTTTACACTTGCCCCGGCAGGCAGAGAAAATTTTCCCACCCTTAAAGAATCTTTACCGGGACTAAAGCTGGGTTCGCTATTCGAAACCGATGTGCAGTTAATGCCCTCTTATCCGGCTCTTAAAGAAAAAGAAAAATTATACTTGATTTACGGTTATCAAAAATTAAACTGAATTTTTTCCCAAATACTAATTGAAAGGATTGTGTATGAATAAAACTTACACGTACCTCACTGTTGTTTTTGCCTTCTTTTTTCTGTTGATAAAGAATGATCGCGCTCAAACCGTGAATAATCTAAGCGGCAGTAAATTTGAATCGTCGGCAAATCATTTACCTCAGACCAAAGAAGATTTATCCTCGCGCGCTGAATGGGAATTTATGAGATTAAGAGATCCGAGAACAAATAAAATTCCGGATAATATTTCCTTCCTGGAACGTGAGTACGCCAAAAGTTTACCCAACGAAAAAATGATTCGACTTCAAAAAGGAAGCAGCGTGATTTCTTCCGGCGATTGGACTTATAGAGGCCCTTATAATCAGGGAGGAAGATCCAGGGCAATTGCCGTCGATGTGAACGACTCCAACATTATACTTGCCGGCGGAACTACCGGCGGTATGTGGCGTTCCACTGATAACGGTTTATCGTGGACAAAAGTTACTCCCGCGCAGGATACTGTTCAAACTGTAACATGCATTGTGCAAGACACAAGACAAGGCAAGACAAATATTTGGTATTACGGCACCGGCGAGTATGCATCCAATCTTGAGCTTCAGGATAACGGGGCGGGATTCACTACTGTTTTAGGCGCCGGTATTTATAAATCCACAGACGACGGAATTACCTGGAACAGGTTAACTTCTACAGTGCCGAATTATTCCCCAACATTTTTCAATCCTTTTCAAATTGTATGGAATATTTCAATAGATAATTCAAATAGTAATGAAGATATAGTTTATGCGGCAGTATATGGAGGAGTTTTCCGTTCTTCCGACGGCGGATCAACCTGGACGGAAGTACTCGGCAATAACAGCAATAATGCTGTTTATTCCAATGCTGCCGTTACAAGCAAGGGAGATGTGTTTGCCGCTTTAAGCAATGGAAATGTTCAAGGCATCTGGCACAGCGAGGACGGTATTAACTGGTCGGATATTACACCGGCAAACTTTCCCAACGTTTATGCAAGAATTGTAATAGCTAACGCGGCCAGTAATTCAAATATTCTTTATGTCCTTGCCAATACACCGGGAAGTGGAAATCCCGGTTCCAATGATGGAGGCACAGATGATTATAACAGTCTCTGGAAATATGATTCATCAAACAAGCAGTGGACAGATCTCTCAAATAACTTGCCTGCTACATCCGGTAAGGTTGGAGGGTATTCATCGCAAAACAGTTATGATATGATGATAAAGGTAAGTCCCGCGGATGAAAATTTTGTAATTATCGGCGGAACAAATTTGTATAGAACCACAAACGGTTTTTCATCAAAAGTTGATTCGACTAATTGGATAGGCGGATATTCCACAGCAAACGATATTTCCAGTTACCAAAACCAACATCCGGACGAACATGATCTTTATTTCCTTCCGTCAAATCCTAAAGTCGTTTATTCTGCTAATGACGGAGGATTGAGTTATACAACGGATGTAAGCGCCGCAAAAGTAGTATGGACTAATGTGAATAACGGCTTCAACACAACGCAGTTTTATTCAGTGGCGCTTGATCACGCGACTGCAAATTCTCCGTTAATCGTAGGCGGCATGCAGGATAACGGTAATATGATGGATACAACTTGGAATGCGAATTCAAACTGGATTGTTTTACCGGGAGGAGGAGACGGCTGTACATCGGCGGTGTCAGACGGCGGCGGCTACATTTACTTTGCGACTCAAAACGGAGAAGTAACGGAAATAAGAGGATCCGATAATCAAGGCGCAACTATAAAGCCGGTAGGCGCAAGCGGATTTTTATTTGTAGCTCCTTACATACTCGATCCGGTAAATTCGAATATTTTTTATTTGGCCGCCGGCAGACATATCTGGAAAAATTCCGATGTACAAAGTATTCCTATGGGAACAGACAGCGCTACAACGCTTAATTGGGTAGATATGAAAAATCTTGATACGAGTAATACAATTTCTTCTTTAGCCGGGTCCCGTCTGCCCGCGCATATACTTTATTACGGTACAAGCAACGGAAAGCTATACAAGGTAACAAACGCCGATCAGGATAATTATTCCGTAAAGGAAATTACTTCATCAAATTTTCCGAACGGTTTTATCAGCAGTATTGCCGTAGATCCTGCAAATGCCAACAATGTCTTGGTAGATTTTTCCAACTATAATATTCTCAGTCTTTTCTTCACTTCGGATGGAGGGTCAACATGGACTCCAGTTTCCGGAAATCTCGAACAAAATTCAGATGGCTCAGGCAGCGGCCCTTCCGTTCGTTCCGTAAGGATACTTAATCTAAACGGAAATCTTGTTTATTATGCCGGAACGAGTACGGGCTTATACGCTGCAGATAATCTTGACGGCATGAATACAAAATGGATTCAGCAAAGTCCGGATGGCATAGGCATGGTTGATGTAGAAACATTGGATGCGAGAGATATTGACGGCACCGTGATTGCCGGAACTTTTGCCAACGGAGTTTACAGCGCAAAATATACTGCTACCGGAATCAGCCGCGAAAATAATATTCCTCTTACATATTCGCTTTATCAAAACTATCCCAATCCGTTTAACCCGAGTACAATTATTCGTTATGAACTTCCGAAGAGCGGCAACGTTCAAATTAATATTTACGACGCACTTGGCAAGGAAGTAAGATTGCTAATTGATGAAGAACAAAATGCCGGCACCT